>NZ_JZWY01000066.1:0-5241 GCF_000966955.1 Streptomyces sp. NRRL S-495 | reverse complement strand
CCTACTTCGTGGCGATGGCGGCCGCCGGGTGCGCCGCCGCGGTCCTCGGCGGCCCCCGGGCCGACCGGGGCAGCGCGGCGGCGGTCGGCGCGGTCGGCACCACCTCGCTGGTCCTCTCCTACGCGCTGCTCGGCGCCGCGGGCGGCAGCCTGCCCGTGACGGCCTCCGGCCTGCTCGCGGGCGTCGGCTACGGCCTGCAGTACGCGGCCATCACCGGGGTGGTCACCGCCCTGGTGCCGGCCGCGGGGCAGCGCCGCGCCTTCGTGCTGCGCCATGTGATGACCAACGCCGGCATGGGCCTGGGCGCCACCGGCGGCGGGCTGCTGCTCGCCGCCGGCCGCCCGGCGGGCACCCTGCCCTGGCTGTACGAGGCGGCGGCCGCCGCCTCGGTGCCGCTCGCTGTGCTCTTCCTCCTGGTCCACCGGCGCCGCCGGGCCGCGCCTGCCGTGCCGGACACGCCCACCGCGCCCGACGGCGGTACCGCGGACCGGGAACCGGACCCGCCGGGCTACCGGGCGCTGCTGCGCAGCCGTCCGATCGCCCTGCTGATGCTCGCCCAGGCGCTCTTCGCGACCGCCGGCTTCACCCAGATCGAGGCGACCGTCCCGCTGCTGCTGCACCACGGCATGGGCATCGGCCTGGCCGGCGTCAGCGCGGTCACCGCCGGCAACGCCCTCGTCCTGCTCCTGCTCCAGCACCCCGTCGCCCGGCGCCTCGAAGCGCTGGCCGAGGAGGCCGCGCTGATCGCGGCGCCACTGCTGTGGTGCGCCGCGTTCGGCGCGGGCGCCCTCGCGACGGCCACCGACGGCGCGGCCAGGACCGCCCTGCTGGCCGCCTTCGCCGCGCTCTTCGCGATCGGCGAAATCGCCTACTCCTCGGCGTTCTTTCCGCTGCTGGTACGGTTCTCGGGCCCCGCCTCGCTCGGCCGGGGCAGTGCACTGTCCTCGCTGGCCTGGAGCACGGGGACGGCCGTCGGGCCACCGCTGGGCATCGCGGTCGTGACGGCCACCGGCACCGGTACGGGCTGGCTCGCGCTCGCCGCGGGCGCCGCGGCGGTCCTGGCCGTCACCCTCCTGCTGCGCCGCACGGCCCGATGAACGCACCGAGCCGGCCGCAGCCCGGCGCCAGAACCACCCACCCTGCGTACGGGGAGACGAACGGAGCTTCCGTGTCAGAGCTGAAGACCGCCCACCGGACACCTCCGGCACCGGCCGCCACCCCGGTGCCCCGGGCCACCGCCCCCGGCCGGTCCGCACGGGCCACCGGCCGACTGGCGACGGTGCTGCCGCCGCTGGTGTTCGGCCTGATCCTGGTGGGCACCTGGGACGTCGTCACCCGGACCAAGGCCGTCTCGGCGTTCTTCCTGCCCTCCCCCGGCACCGTCGCCGGGGCCTTCGTCGACGCGGTCACCGACGGCGGACTGCTCGGCTACGCCTGGCAGACCGTCGTGGAGAGCGCCGCCGGCAGCGGCCTCGGCATCGCGGCGGCCCTGCCGCTCGGTTACCTGATGGCCCGCAGCACCATCGCCGCACGCGCCCTGCAGCCCTACCTCGCCGCCTCCCAGGCCGTACCGGCGGTGGCGCTCGCGCCGCTGCTCGCCCTGTGGATCGGCTACGGGCTGCTGCCGATCGCCATCCTCTGCGCGCTGCTGGTCTTCTTCCCGATGCTGGTCAACACCATGCTCGGCCTGCGCGAACTCGACCCCGAGGTGCTCAACGCCGCCCGGGTCGACGGGGTCGGCCGGTGGGGCATGCTGCGCCACATCGAGTTCCCGCTGGCACTGCCGAGCATCCTCGCCGGGGTGCGCACCGGGTGCACGCTCTCCATCACCGGCGCCGTGGTCGGCGAGTTCGTGATGGGCGGCGAGGGCCTCGGCCAGCTGCTGGCCGTCCAGCGCGGCCAGGCCGACTCCACCGGCCTGTTCGTCTCGCTGCTCACCCTCACCCTGCTGGCCGCCGCCACCTACGGGACCGTCCGGCTGGTCGAGCTGACCGTGGACCGCTGAGCACCGGCTCCTCGCGCCTCCTGCCTCCGCTTCCCTTGCCTGTGCCCGCTTCTGTTCCCGTGCCTGTTCCCGTCGAAATCCCTACCACCAAGGACTGTCGCATGCCCAAGACCACCGCCCGCGCCGCCGGGGCGCTCGCCCTCCTCCTCGCGGGCAGCGCCACGCTCTCGGCCTGCGCCTCCGACCCGACCGCCGCCAAGTCCTCGGACGGCAGGAGCGGCGGCGCCGTCACCGTCGGCCTCACCTACATCCCGAACATCCAGTTCGCCCCCTTCTACGTGGCGGAGAGCAAGGGCTTCTACAAGGAGGCCGGACTCAAGGTGACGCTTCGTCACCACAGCTTCACCGACGACCTGTTCGGCGCCCTGACCGCCGGTCAGGAGGACGTGGTCTACGCCGGTGGCGACGAAATGCTCCAGGCCCGGGCCAAGGACGTGCCGGTCGTGGACATCGCCACCCTCTACCACACCTACCCGGTGGCGATGCTGGTGCCGCAGGACTCCCCGATCCACACCATCGCGGACCTGCGCGGCCACAGCGTCGGCACCCCCGGCCCCTACGGCGAGACCTACTTCGGCCTGCTGGCCCAGCTGAAGGCCGGCGGACTGACCACCAAGGACGTCGACGTCCAGCACATCGGCTTCACCCAGCAGGCCGCCCTGGTCGGCAAGAAGGTCGACGCCGTGATGGGCTACCTCAACAACGACGCCGTCCAGTTCCAGCAGGCCGGCCTGGCGGTCCGCCCCGTCGAGGGCACCGGCGGCGCCTCGGCCCTGCCGCTGGTCGCGGCCGGCCTCGGTGCCACCAGGGGCACCCTGGACAAGCGCGGCGACGACGTGCGCAAGTTCGTCGCCGCCACGCTGCGCGGCGTGCAGTACACCGTCGACCACCCCGACGAGGCGGTGTCGATCAGCAAGAGCTTCATCCCGGGCATGAACGACCAGAAGCAGCAGGACTCCGCCCTCGCCGTCCTCCGCGCCACCGCCCCGCTGATGCAGCCGCCCGCCACCGGAAAGCCGGGCCTCAACGACCCGGCCACCTGGGACCGGATGGCCGCCTTCATGCAGGAGCAGGGCCTGATCGAGAAGCCCGCCACCCCCGCCGAGGCCTTCAGCAACGAGTACCTCCCGTAACCTCCGGGGCGGCTGCCGCCCGCCGCCCGCCACCCTCGGTCGGCGGGCGGCGGAGTTCCGGCGCGAATTCGGCCGCCCCGGAAACGTCGCCCTCCGACCCGGCCGACGGCGCGAATTCACCGTTTCCCCACGACCCGCCCTCTGTTACGGTCATTCCATGATCCATTGGCGGGGGATATTCGAGGACCGCGGATTCAGGGGGCTGTTCGCCGCCACCACAGTGAGCGCCGCCAGTGTCGGCGTGGCGAGAATCGCCGTCCCGCTGGTCGCCGTCCTCGCCCTGGACGCCGGAGAGTTCGAAGTGGGGCTCGTCTCCGCCTTCCTCACCCTCCCCTTCCTGCTGGTCGGCCTGCCGGCCGGGGTGTGGGTGGACCGGCTCCCGCGCCGCAGGATCCTGGTGCTGTGCCAGCTCGCCCGTGCCGTCATCCTGCTCTCCGTCCCGCTGTCCTGGTGGCTCGACCTCCTCTCGATCCGGCAGCTCTACGCCACCGTGCTGCTGTTCGGCGCGTGCAACGTCTTCTACGACGTCGCGTACCAGAGCTTCCTCCCCGGCCTGGTCGGCCGGGACCGGGTACTGGAGGGGAACGCCAAGCTCACCGGAGTCCAGCAGGTCTTCGCCGTGGGCGGCCCCTCGCTCGGAGGCCAGGCCGTGGCGCTGCTCACGGCCCCGGTGTCCTTCGTGGTGACCGGCGCGGGCCTCCTGGTCTCCGCGGTCTGCCTCGCGCGGATCCCCGCCGACGAGGAGCGGCCGGTCCGCCGGCCGGAGTCCCGCATGCTCAAGGAGATCGGGGCCGGGCTGCGCCTGGTCCGCCGAAGCCCCCGGCTGCTCGCCGTCGCCGGGTCGTCCGCCTGGCTGAATCTGACCTGGTACGCGGCCTACACGGTGATGATGGTCTTCCTGGCGCGGACGCTCGATCTCTCCCCCGCCCTGATCGGCCTCTTCCTGAGCGTCTCCGGAGCGGGCGGGCTCCTCGGGTCCCTGCTGGCCCGGAGGATCTCCGAGCGGGTCGGTCCCGGCCCCGCGATGTGGCTGGTCCTCTGCCTCGGCTCCCCGTTCGCGCTCGTCCTCCCCCTGGTGGGATCCGGCTGGACGCTCTGGCTCGCGGCCTGCGCCGACGGCGTCACGGCATTCATGATCGTCGTCCACAACATCAACCAGGTCAGCTGCACCCAGGCCCTGACTCCCGATGCCTACCTCGGGCGGGTCAATGCCACCATGCGTTTCCTGACCTGGAGTTTCATGCCGCTCGGTTCGCTGCTGGGTGGCGCCGCGGCCGGCTGGCTCGGAACACGCCGGGGCCTCTTCGTGTGTGCCGCCGCCGGCTGTCTGGCCTTCCTCCCGATTCTCCTGTCACCGCTGCGGACCATGCGGCAATTCCCCACGTCGCCGGAAAGCGACCACAGCGACCACCAGGCCGTGGAAGAAGTCGGCGAATTCGCCGGGAAGCCCTGATATTCGCATTCCTGAACGCTTTTCGACCGACTCGTCCCCGTCTCCCCGCCCCGCCCCGGCCCGGTCAGCGGCGGCCGAGGGAGCGGTACGTCCAGCCGGCCGCGCGCCACGCCTCCGGGTCCAGGACGTTGCGGCCGTCGACGACGGCCCGGACGGCGACCTCCTCGCCCAGGGCCGCCGGGTCGAGCTCCACGAACTCGCGCCACTCGGTCAGCAGCAGCACCACCTCGGCCCCGCGCGCGGCCGCCGCGGCGGAGGCGGCGTAGGCCAGGTCGGGGAAGGCCTTGCGGGCATTGTCCAGGGCCGCCGGGTCGTACACCGAGACCTGCCCGCCCTCGCGTGCGATCGCCGCCGCGACGTCGAGCGCGGGCGAGTCGCGGATGTCGTCCGACTCGGGCTTGAAGGCGGCGCCGAGCACGGCGACCTTCCGGCCGGTGAAGGAGCCGGCCACCAGCTCCCGGGCGTGGTCGACGGCGCGGGTGCGACGGCGCAGGTTGATCGCGTCCACCTGCCGGAGGAACTCCAGCGACTCGCCGGTGCCCAACTCCTCGGCGCGGGCGACGAAGGCCCGGATGTCCTTGGGCAGGCAGCCGCCGCCGAAGCCGAGTCCGGCGGCGAGGAAGCGCCGGCCGATCCGCTCGTCGTGACCC
>NZ_JZWY01000065.1:0-295 GCF_000966955.1 Streptomyces sp. NRRL S-495 | reverse complement strand
CTCGTCGTGACCCAGCGCCTCGGCCAGCCGCACCACGTCGGCGCCGGCCGCCTCGCACACCTCGGCGATCGCGTTGATGTACGAGATCTTGGTCGCCAGGAAGGCGTTCGCGGCGGTCTTGACCAGCTCGGCGGTGGCGTAGTCGGTGACCACGGTCGGAATGTCGCCCAGCGGCCCGTACAGGTCGCGCAGCAGACCCTCGGCCCGGCCGGGGCGCACCCCGAGCACGATCCGGTCGGGCGCCAGGGTGTCCTCCACCGCGTGGCCCTCCCGCAGGAACTCCGGGTTCCAGGCG
>NZ_JZWY01000064.1:0-3811 GCF_000966955.1 Streptomyces sp. NRRL S-495 | reverse complement strand
AACTCCGGGTTCCAGGCGAGTTCGACGGCCTCCCCGGCGGGCGCCAGCGCGGTGAGCCGGGCGGCCAGCCGCTCGGCCGTGCCGACCGGGACGGTGGACTTGCCGACGACCACGCAGGGCCGGTCCAGGTGCGGGGCCAGGGCGGCCACGGCGGCGTCGAGTTGGGAGAGGTCGGCGGCCCCGGAGTCCTTGCGCTGGGGCGTGCCGAGGCAGAGGAAGTGCAGGTCGCCGAAGGCGGCGGCCTCCTTCGGGTCGGTGCCGAAGCGCAGCCGCCCGGCGGCCAGGTTGCGGCGCAGCAGTTCTCCCAACCCCTGTTCGTGGATGGGTAGTTCACCCTGATTGAGGGAGTGGACCCGGTCCTCGTCGATGTCCAGTCCGAGGACCTCGTGGCCGAGTTCGGCCATGCAGGCGGCATGGGTGATGCCGAGGTAGCCGCTGCCGATCACCGTCAGGCGGTAGCGCACGGTCGGTCTCCTGTCGTTGGTGGGGTGCGTGGCATTGCCGGACGGGGCAGGGAAGCCGGCCGACGGAGGGGACGGCCCGGGTCAGCCGGTGGCCCGGGTCAGGCGGTGGCCCGGGTCAGTCGGCGGACGGGCCGGACGGCGAGCAGGGCGAGGGCGCAGCCCAGGCCGACCACGGCGCCGAGGAACAGCAGCCGGTGCACGCCGACCAGGCCGCTGACCGGACCGGCGACCGCCTGGCCGAGCGGGACGGCCAGGATGGATCCGGCGATCTCGTAGGCCGCGACCCGGTTGAGCTTGTCCTCCGGTATCCGGGTCTGGACCGAGGTCGCCCACTGGACGCCCCAGAACGCCCACCCGATGCCGCTGACCAGGTAGCCCGCCATCAGCAGCGGCACCGGCGGCACCAGCGCGGCGGACAGCGGCATCAGCGGGAAGAGCAGCATCGCCACCGCCCCGCCGAACAGCGGACGGGACGGGCGCAGCCGGATCGCGACCAGGCCGCCGAGCACGCAGCCGACACCGAACGCGCTCTCCGCCCAGCCGAAGGCCGCCTTGCCGTGGGCGTCGATGATGGAGACCGCGCCGACCGGGGTGATCGGGCCCCAGACCGCGACGCCGAGGACCCACCAGATCAGGATCACCGACCACAGCCAGGAGCGGGAGCGGAACTCCGTCCAGCCCTCGCGCAGGTTCTGCAGGGTGGAGGCGCTGCGGTCGGGCTCGACGTACGGCAGCCGCAGGGCCGTCAGGCAGAGCCCGCTGACCACGAAGGCGACCGCCGTCGCGGCGAAGACCGAGGCCGGGGAGACCACGGCGACCAGGGTGCCGGCGAGGGCCGGGCCGGCCATCGTGGCAACGCCCTGGCTGACCCGCAGCACGCCGTTGGCCTGCTGCGGGTCGGCGGCGACCTGGGGGACCAGGCTGGTCAGCCCCGGCTGGAACATCGCGGTGGCGAGCCCGCCGAGCACCGACGCGAGGACCAGCAGCCACAGCGGCGGGTGGCCGAGCCAGAGGCAGAGCGCGAGTCCGGCCTGGATCGCGCAGCGTGCCCCGTCGGCGGCGATCATCTGCGGCCGGGGGTGGAAGCGGTCGGCGAACACCCCGCCGAACACCACGAACAGGGCGAACGCCCCCATCCAGGCGCCCAGCGCGACGCCGACGGCGCCCACCCCGAAGCCGAGGGAGAGCATCGCCACGGCCGTCGCGACGGGAATCATGGTGTCGCCCAGCACCGCCATGGTGCGGGCGGTGAAGTAGAACCCGAAGTNTCAGAGATGTGTATAAGAGACAGAGGCCGGCGGGGCGGGCGGCGCGGCCAGGGTCGCGGCCATGGGGCTCCTTCGGGACGTCCGCCGGGGCGGGCGGGTGCTCGGGGTCGGGCGGGCACTCGGGGGCGGGCGGGTGCGGGTGCGGGTGCGTCGGTTCAGAGTGCGAGTTCGACCCGGTACGCGCGCAGCCAGGCGTCAGTCTGCAGGGCGGTCTCCAGCGCGGCCCGACCGACCCCCGCGACCAGGGCGTCCGCGCCGTCGCGGGCCACCGCGGCCCGGAGCCCGGGCGCGAGCAGCGGGGCCACCGGGCTGTCCGGGTCCAGGGCGACCCCGGCCAGCCGCTCCCGCAGCACCCGGTCGTAACCGGCGTCCCGCAGGTTGGGGTAGGGCGTCTTGATCCGCATCGCCACCGGTTCCGGCAGCAGGTCCTTCATCGCCGCCCGCAGCAGGCTCTTCTCCCGGCCGTCGAACGCCTTCATCTCCCAGGGGATGTTGAAGGTGTACTCGACCAGCCGGGGGTCGGCGAACGGCACCCGGATGTCGAGCCCGGCGGCGTTGCCGAGGCGGTCCAGCCGGTCGAACAGCACCCGGGTGTGGCGGGTGTGCGCGAGGTAGGTGACCTCGCGGTAGCGGGCCTCGACCGGGTCGGCGACCACGTCGGCGGCCGAGATCTCCGCGACGGCGTCCCGGTGGCAGTCCCGCTCGTAGCCGGCCAGGTCGAGCTTGCCGAGCAGTCCGGCGTCGAAGAGCACCTCGGTGCCGAGGAAGCGCGGCCGGTTCTCCGCCACCCACGGGAAGGTCGGGCAGGCGATCCACTCCGGCAGCCGGTTCCAGTTGTAGCCGCCGAAGACGTCGTCGCCGCACTCGCCGGACAGCGCCACGGCGGCGTGCCCGCGCGCCTCGCCGAACAGCAGCCGCAGCGAGGCGTACTGGTCGCCCTTGTTGATCGGGATGTCGTAGGCGGCGAGCACCGAGGCCCGCAGCGCGGGGTCGAGCAGGTCCAGGCCGGCCAGCGAGATCTCGCCGTGCTCGGCACCGGCGTGCTCGGCCATCAGCCGGGCGTAGAGGTGGTCCTCGTTGCCCTGCGCCGCGGCGCCGTCGGCCCCCGGCTCCTGGTCGTTGACGGCGAGCGAGCGGATCGGGCCGCGGCCCTGGCGACGGGCGAGGGCGGCGGCCAGCGCGGTGAGCGAGCTGGAGTCGAGGCCGCCGGAGAGCAGCGAGCAGGGCAGTTCCCCGCCGTTCAGGTGCGGGGCGACCGCGTCCTCCAGCAGCGCGCGCACGGTGTCGACGGTGGTGCCCAGGTCGTCGGGGTGGCCGGCCACCCGCAGTTGCCAGTAGCGCCGCTCGGTCGCGCCCGAGCGGCCGACCCGCAGCAGCGCGCCGGGCAGGACCTCGCGCAGGCCGCGGAAGACCGCGTGGCCGGGCACCCGGGCGACGGAGAGGATGTCCCGCAGGCCGTCGGCGTCGAGGGCGGGCCGGAAACCGGGGTGGGCGAGCACGGCCTTGGGCTCGGAGCCGAAGAGCACACCGTCCGCAGTGGTCGCATAGAAGAGCGGCTTGACGCCCATCCGGTCGCGGACCAGCAGCAGTTCCTCCCGGCGCGGGTCCCAGAGGGCGAGCGCGTAGGTGCCCTCGATCCGGGTGACGAAGTCCTCGCCCCAGGCCAGGTACGCCTGGAGCACGGCCTCGGCCTCGCCGCCGGTGACAGCTCGGTGCCCGGCGGCGGTGAGGCGGTCGCGCAGTGCGCGGGCGTTGGTGAGGTGGCCGGCGAAGGAGAGCACGGCGAGCGGGCCGGTGTCGCCGGGAGCGGTGAGCGGCTGCGGGTGCGGGTCGCGGGCGGTGCGGCGGTGGCCGAGGGCGGCGTGCGCGGAGCTCCACAGCCCCTCGCCGTCGGGGCCGCGCCGGGCCAGTGCCGTGGTCATGGCCCGGACGACGTCCTGCCCGTCCGCGGTGTCCCGGGTGCCGGCGCTGTCCCGGGCGTCAGCGGTGCCATGGGTATCAGCGGTGTCATGGGAGGGGGTGCCGTGGGAGAAGTCGACCCAGCCGGCTATGGCGGACATGCGGTACTCCAGGGGTGGG
>NZ_JZWY01000063.1:0-54405 GCF_000966955.1 Streptomyces sp. NRRL S-495 | reverse complement strand
CTCCAGGGGTGGGCGGTGGCGGGTGGGTTGCGCTGGCGGGCAGCGGGGGCGGGGTGGCCGACGGCGCCGGACGGGGCGCCGCCGGCCGGTACGGTCACGCCCGCGCTTCGGGCCCGGCCGTGACGGCGGGGACGGTCCGGTCGGCCGCGACGGTGTAGTCGCCGTGGATGTCGCAGGCCCACCACTGGGCGAGGGCGCGCATGCTCTCGCGGAGTTCGGCCGAGGGCTGCCAGTGGAGTTCGGCCCCGATCAGCCCGGTCGCCATGGTCCAGCGGTCGACCGTCGGGTCCTGGACCCACTCCCAGGGCGTACGGCGCGACACATCGGCCAGGAAGCCGGCGAGTTCCTGCTCGTCGAAGGCCGCGGAGGCGACGTTGAGCACCGGCTGCGCGGGCGGGGCCGCCAGGACGGCGCGCAGCGCGTCCGCGAGGTCGCGGTGATCCAGCACCTGGTGGCGGCCCAGCGGGTTCAGGGCGAGCGGCCGCCGGGTCCAGGCCAGGTTCACCCACCGCACCAGCGGGCTGTCCTCCGGCGCGTACCGGCCGACCGGGTCGGCGAGGCGCAGGACCTGCACGGGGACGCCGTGGTCCGCGCCCCAGGCCAGGACGGCCTGCTCCTCGCGCCACCAGGCCAGCGCCACCGGGTCCGCCGGGGCGGCGGCCGGGAGCTCCTCGGTGACGGTCCGTTCGCGGCTGCCCCGGTAGACGGCCGAGGAGCCGGCGTAGACCACGCGCTCCACCCCGGCCTTGGCGGCGGCGGCGAGCACGTCGGCCAGCAGTCCTTCGTCCTCGGGGCGGCCCAGGTGCACCACGTACCGGACGCCGTCGAGGTCCCCGGCGGACGGCCGACCGGCGTCGTGGCCGCCGTCGTGCCCCGCGTCGTGCCCGGCGTCGGCGAGCAGCCGGGCCAGCTGCCGGGCGAAGTCGGGGTCGCCGCCGGTGACGGCCACCCGGGCGAGCGGGGCCGGGCGGGGCGTGCGGACGGCCGGGTCGGCCCCGGCGCGGCGGCCGGCGGCGAGGGCGGTCAGCGCGAAGTCGCGCACCGCCGGGACCACCGCCAGCAGTTCGGCGACGGTGTACTCCTGGCACAGCCCGCCCGTCCCGAGGCTCTCCAGGACGGCGGCGGCAATCCGCGGGTCCGGCTCCGGCCGGTCGGCGGTGACGACGCCGATGGCGAACGCGGTCAGCCACACGGCCCGGCCGGAACCGTCCAGGAGGCCGGCCGCGGCGTCCGGCCCGGCGGCGGCGAGCGCCGCCAGGCAGGCGTCCAGCAGGCCGGTGCGGGCGAGCTGCCGCTCGGTCTCCAGGTACTCCCACTCGGTGCCCCGGAGCACGGCGCAGCGGGCCTCGCCGTACTGGTAGAACGGCACCACCGGGAAGCGCGGGCACGGTTCCCCGGCGTCCACCGGACCGGCCTCGCCGGTGAACAGGGTCGCCTGGCGGAAGCCGTGGTAGGTGTTGCCGGCCAGGCTGGGCAGGTCGTCGTGCTGCACCGTGCTGGGGGTGCAGAAGCGCACCGGCATGCCGATCGCGTTCAAGTAGCGCTGCACCACCACGTCGTAGGGCCAGCCGCCGCCGTGCTCCTGCTGGAAGGCCTCGTAGCCGCGCGCGGTCCCGGCGGGCAGTATCAGCGCCTGGCAGGGCACATGCTCCTGGAGGGTGTACGCCCAGGGCGCGCCGACGAGCGCGGCGAGCCGGGCGACGGCACCGTTGCGGGAGTCCCAGCCCGCGTAGAGGGCGATCGCCTCACCGGGGGCCGCCGCGGCGGCGCGCTCGGCATGCTCGTAGAAGCCCTCGGCGAGCACCACGTCGTCCTGCAGCACCAGGTGGTGGGTGGCGTCGGGCGCCACGCAGGACCAGGAGAGCGGCGCCACCCGGAGGGCGGTCGGACGGCCGGAGGGCTCGGGGTCCGTGATCACGCGGATGCGCCCCAGGGGGTCGGCGTCGGCGATCCGCCGGGCCTCCTCCGCGCGCTTGGGGTGGCTCATCACCGCGCCGCTCAGCCGCACCTGGGACGGTTCGTTACTGGCATCCATCGAAGTACCTCGCTGTGGGGGATTGGGGTTCGGTGGGGTCGGACCGGTTCCGGACAGTTCCGGACCAGTTCCGGCTCGGCGCAAGGTCCCGTCGAGGACGAATCCGTCCCCCGGAATACGCCGACCGGACAGGGCTTCGCGCCGACTTTCACGCCCGGATCGGGGGCCGCTGGAATTCACCAGGCTCGCGCGGTGCGGAAACGGCCGATCACAGCGGCTTCATTCCGCCTGCCGTCGCGATTCCTGATTCCCGGACCTTGACCCCTGATCCTTGGTCTCTGATCCTCGATCTCTGATTCGCGACCCGATGACGGACCGGGTGTTCGCCGTTCCGCCGCTTTCCCGACCTCGGTCATCAAATAGCCGGGAAATTCGCCGCGTCAACATCCGTCGGAATGAGGGCGGAGTCAGCCCGCCTCGGCAATCCGGATCCGGTCGCGCTCCTCGCGCTCCTCCGTGCCGCGACGGGCGGCCGCGTCCAGAACCTCCAGCACCCAGGCGGACAGGTCGCGATTGGCGGCGTCGGCGGCGTCCTCCCAGAGGCCCCGGCGGGCCTGCGTCACAGCGAGCCTGAGTTCGACGGCGATGGATCGCGCACCCGTGCCCGGATTGGCGGCGGTGCGGATCCGGCGGCGGAGTTCGTTGCGGGACCAGCCGCCCCGCTGCGCCCGGTCGAGCCAGTTGTCCTGGACCTCGGGATCCAGCGAGGCGACCTCGGCGTGGTGCTGCATACTCAGGGCCGGTCTGCGGCGGCCCGGCGGAAACTTCCGGGCGACCCAGGCGTAGTTCCGCAGCGTCTGGTAATCCAGCGCGGTTTCGTCGATGGCCCTCCGGTAACGTTCCGGATATCGGTCCTGGCCGTAGACCAGCCAGTCACCGAGCCACCAGGTGGCGGAATCCGCCGCGGCCCCGAGATCCTGCCCGATGCGCATCCACGCGTCGATCGGGAGCCTTGCCGGGAGGGCGAGTGAGGTTTGGTCCCGGGAGAGTTCCGAACTCCTCCCGGTCCGTCTTCCCAGAATCCTCACGTCCTCCGACCGATCCGCCCTTCGCATGCTGTCCTCCCCGTTGTTCAGCAACAGTCGATCATTTTGAGGAACGAACCGCACCGCTTCAAGGTCTAGACCAGCCTGGAGATCTCCCCAAGTCCTCCCCCGCCCCCTCCCTCGCCCACCCCTGCCCGCCGTCCCGCCGGCGAGACATGGCCGCGTCAGAAACCGCAGACCAGCCCCGGTGCGACCGCCCCGCAACGGTCACCCCCGCACCCGTGCCGCCACTCCCCCGAGCCACGGACCTGGCGCCCCACCGGCCCCCTGGCCCACAATCGCACCGCCGCCCCCGCGACCCGTCCTCACCGAGGCCCAACCGGCCCGGGGCGGACCGCACCAGCCCGGGCTACCGGCCTTCGCACCGCCCGAACACACCGGCAACACCCGCCCCAGCCAACACTTCTGACGCTGGCTCAGCCCTCTCCCGCCGGACCGGGGCCCAGCATCCGAGGGACCGGGCAGCCGCCACAGGATCGGAGCCGTCGGCCGATTTCGGTTCGGTCACGGCGTGTCCCTTTGGTCGGCCAATGGCCCGGACTGTGGTGATTGATCTTGTTGGCACCCGAGGCCGGTCGCTCACATAATTCCGGTCTGACGCGTTTCGAGCGCCCCCGGAGCCCCCGAGGCAACACCGCGGGCAGTCCGCGCGCGAATTCGTGAGCTGTCCCGGGGAGTCCCTTGTCCACGCCCGACCATGTACCCTCCGTCGTCGATCCGACACCGGAGGCGACCCTCGACGAGACCGCCGCACCAGCGGCAACACCGGCCGGCCCGGGCACGGAGGGCCGACGGAAGGTGCCGCGGTCCATCGTCGTGGCGCTGGCGACCGCCGGGCTGCTCGCGGTGACCACGACCAGCGCCGTCGTCACGATCGCCGTCGGCAGGCCGGACGGCCGACCGGCGGTCACCACCGCCGGAGCGGTCCAAGCATCGCCGACAGCCGTGACCCCGTCCACGAGCACCGCGTCCGCCTCGCCCCCGGGTCCGGCTCCGTCGACCCCGTCCGCCGTCCCGCCCTCCGCACCGTCCGTGCCCGCTCCGGCGAGCACCGTCAGCGGTGGGCGGCACGAGGGCGACCTGCGCTACTTCCTGCTCCCGATCCCTGCGGGCGGCGAGTCCTACGGGCCGGTCGACGGCATGCCGATGACCGAGGAGGACCTGTCCGCACTCTACGAGGACGGGCTGGACATCATGGACATCCTCAAGTCGTACAAATTCAAGGACGCCGCGACCCGCACGTACCGGACCGCGGACGGAAAGGCCGAGGTCACCGTCACGCTCCTGCGTTTCGGTTCGGCCGCGGACGCGCGCGACTACGCCAAGAGCCACACCACGAACGGCGACCCGGTGGAGATCACCGGGGACCCGGCCGCCCACGGCTACGTCCGCAAGCCCAAGGAGCAGGCCTTCACCGGCTCGATGAGCGGCATCTCCCTCCAGGGCGACGTGGAGTACACGGTCGACGTCGATGTGAAGGGCACCCCGGACAAGGCGCTGCTGAACGAAGTGATGAAGCGGCAGCGGGACTGGCTGACCTCCGGGCGCTGAATTCCCGCCGCCCTGCCCTCTCCTCTCCGACTGGAGCCACCGCGTGACCATCGAATCCGCGGCGCCGTCGCACGCCGACGCGCCGCCGGCCGGCCCGTTCCCGGGACAGCCGGAAGAACCGCCCTCCTCCTCGCCACCCACCGATCCGGCCGCCCCGGCTCCGGTGCGCAAGCCGCGCCGCCCGAGGCCGGTCCTGCTGCTGGCCTGCGCGCTGGTGGTGGGAACGGCGGCCGGCGGTGGCGTCGGCTACGCCGTCCAGGCGAACCGGCCCCCGACCCCGCTGCCGCGGATCCAGGCGGTCGTGCCGACCTACCCGGCCGAGGTGCTGGACCCCGCCGCGGCCGCCGAGGCCGCTCCGGCACCGCTGGCCATCGACGGGGACCTGCGCAAGCTGCTGCCCACCGCGCCGGCGGGCAGCACCGGGTGGAACGACTACCCGACGACCCCGAGCTGGATCACGGTCGGTGAACGCGCCGAACGCACCTCGGGCGCCGCCCACAACTTCATTTCCCTCAACGAGCACGGCTTCCGGCGCGCGGCCGAGGTCGACTGGAAGCAGAACGGCCTGAAGGTCCGGATCACGCTGCTCCAGCGCACAGCCGACTTCCCGGCCGAAGCCGGCACGCGCGACACCGATCTGCAGCCCTTCACCGCGGACGCCAACGGCGGCTACCGGATCGCGGCCGCGCCCCTGTACTGGAACGAGACCACCGAGAAGTACTACCTGGGGACCGCCGTCGCCCAGCGCGGCACCGTGCAGATGCAGGTCGAGGTGTTCGGGACGCAACCGGTCGACGCCGAGGTCGTCAAGAGCCTCGCCAAGCAGCAGTGGGAGCGACTGGTATGACCGACATCGATCCGACCGAACACCCGCAGTCCGGGCCGCGGCCCGGACGCCTCGCCCTGCGGGCCGCCGGGGCGACCGTCGCGGCCGCGCTGGTCGGCGTGGTCATCGGCGTCGGCTTCATCCAGGTCCGGTACGACGATCCCGCCCCCGTCACGGCTGCCCCACCCGCCCAGACGACGTCCCCGACAGCCCCGACGCCCACCGCGACCCCGTTCGGCGCGAAGTCGAACGGCAGCCACTTCGGCTCCCTGCGGGACCTCCTGCTGCCCGCCACCGGCGACTACGGACTCGGTCCGGACGACGGCAGCTACGGCAACGACACCGAGCTGACGGGCGAGAAGCTCAAGGCCGGACTCGACGACGACCTCGCACCGGTCCCCAAGGCGCAGCAGGACAAGCTCCGCCAGTACTGGGAGAGCCTGCACGTCAGGGGCATCGGCGTGCGCACCTACAAGAACCGCCTGAACAGCCTCGTCGTCGGCATCAAGCTGCACCAGTTCAACCAGCAGGAGGTGCAGAAGACGAACGAGTACACCGCCGTGTTCACCGGGGACACCGGGCTCTTCCGAACCGGCCCGGCCGTTCCGGGGCATCCGGAGGCGCACTGCTACCTGATGCCCGCCGCACCGTCCGCACCGATCGACCGGATGGAGTGTTCGGCCGCCGAGGGCGACCTCCTGGTGGTGCTGAACGCCGAGGGCGTGGCACCGCTGCCCAAGGACGCGATCGTCACCCTGCTCACCCGACAACTCGACCGACTCGCCCGCCCAGGAGCCTCCGTATGACCGACCGCGACACCCCTGCCGCGCCGGAGGAACCACTGCCCGGCCCGCCCGTGCCGCCCGCTCCCGAGGACGCCCCCGCGCAGGCCACCGGGACCGCTCCGGCGGCCGCCGACGCGCCCCGGGCCGAGGAGGACCCGGCGGCCCGACGAACCAGGCGCCGGAAGGCCGCACTTCGGTGGAGTGCCGCCGCGCTGGTGTGCGCGCTGGCCGGCACGGGGAGCGCGCTCGCCGTCACCGCGCCCGAACGCACCGACATACCGGGTCTGGCCACCAGGAGCGACGGGCGCTACGTCTTCCCCGCCCTGACCCTGCCGCCGCTGCCGTCCGGTTCGGCCGTGCCCAGGGAGAACAAGAGCCGGCACGCCGCCGATCTGCGGCGCCTCCTGCTGCCGGCTCCCCGGGAGGCCGGCGGCTCGCTCGCCCCGACCGCGCTTCCGACGCCGGCCCCGACTGTGAGCCCGACCGGAAGTGCGAGCCCGGGCGCCTCCGGAACCGCGCCCGCCCTCGCGGACCGGCTCGACTGCACGACACTCCTCGCCGACGAGAAGGACCCGGCCAAGCTGCGCACCCTCCTGGTCCAGTACGCCTGCCGGGCCGCCACCGCCCGGGAGTGGACCGCCTCCGACGGCACCCGGACCCGGATCCGGCTCATGGCCTTCGGCTCCTCCAAGGAAGCCTGGCCCGTGTTCGTCGAGTTGCGCGACCACGGCCACCCGAAGGACATCGACGGCCTCGGGAGTGTCACACCGCCGGACTGGGACATGCTCTACGGCGTCAACTTCGTGGTCCGCGAGACCCCGCCCGGCGCCCCCGGCACCCAGCCGGCCGCCCGGCTGGCCTACCTCTCCGCGGGCGACATCGTGGCCGTGATCACCATGACCAATCCCGAGGGAGTCTCCGCGGCGGCGTTCCAGCAGGTGGTCGCCTTCCAGTCCGCCCTGCTGGCCTGAGCACGCCGGCCCCGGCGGGCGTCGAGTAGACACCCGGCCGGGGCCGACCGCCGCCGCCCGGGCGCGCGCTGCTGTGCGGCGCGCGCCCGGGCGGCACGTGGTGGTGCGGGGCGGCGGTTACCAGAGGCCCGGCGGGGTCTCCCAGCCGGGCAGGTTGCCGGTGAACGTGCCGTCGGGGCGGCCGGGGACGACGGCGAGGCTGAAGCGGGTGTCGCCGAAGTCGTACATGAACGTCAGGTCGGCGCGGTTGTCGCCGTCGTACTTGCCTCCGGTGAGGGTGAGGGCGTTCCAGTCCCAGTTGCCGGACGGGATGTCCCAGCCGCCGGTGAAGCCGTTGACGGTGCCGTCGGGCCGGCCGGTGAAGGTGAAGAACCGGACGCGGCCGTCGGGGTAGCTGTAGACCGCGCCGATGTCGGCGTAGCCGTCGCCGTTGAAGTCGCCGGCGGCGTACTTCGCGCGTTCGGGCCACCAGTCGTTCGGGCCTCCGGTCCAGGCGATGGACGCGGCGTTGAACCCGCCGTCCGGGCGGGCGCGGAAGGTCAGCAGCCGGGCGTTGCCGTTGCCGAAGTTGTACATGAATGACGGTGATGTCGGTGCGGCCGTCCTTGTCGAAGTCGCCGGCCAGCAGGGTCGAGGCCGACGCGCACCAGTTGCCCGCGCCGGAGCGGTAGCTCGCGAGTTCGGTGGCGAAGCTGCCGCTGGTCTGGCCGTAGAGGGTGAACAGGCCGGAGTCGCAGTTGCCGTAGTCGTACAGGAAGGCGATGTCGTCGCGGTGGTCGCCGTTGAAGTCGCCGGTGACCGGCTTGATCGCGTTCCAGCCCCAGCTGCCGGGCGGCACGTCGCGGCCCAGCTGCTCGTCGAAGGACCCGTCCGGCCGGCTGAGCCAGGTGAAGATCTTCACCCGGCCGTCCCAGTAGCCGTAGACGCCGGCCAGGTCGTCGCGTCCGTCGCCGTTGAAGTCGCCCGCCAGGTACTTGGCGCTGCCGTAGCACCACCAGTCCTTGGGCCAGCTCTTGCGCTCGACCGGGTTCGCGGGTTTGCCGTCGGGGCCGGTGGTGAACGTCCAGATGCCCATGGCGCAGGTGCCGTAGTCGACGAAGGTCGCGACGTCCTCGCGCCCGTCGCCGTTGAAGTCGCCCGCCACGTTGGTGCGGGCCATCGGGCGTTCGTCCCCGCCGTGGTAGTCGGTCGAGCCGCCGGCGATGCCGTTCCAGCGGATGTAGCCGCCGCTGAAGCTGGAGCGGCGCCCGGCGGCGACGGTGAACTCGTCACTGGTCGGGAAGCCCAGGTAGCTGTTCTCCCAGCCGAGTTGGGACCACTTGGTGCGGATGTCGCCGTGCACCTCGTGCGCGCCGGTGTCCTGGCTCCAGTAGATCGACAGGTACGGCTCGGTGCCGCCGGAGGGCAGTACGAAGTGGTTGTAGCGCCCGGGCTTGACCGGGGTGGGTGTCTCGTCCGTCGTGGGGAATCCGACGACGTTGTGCCCGCCGAGGGCGAGGTAGCGCTGGTAGATGGCGCCGTGCATCTCGTGGGTGCCCGCCGAGCCGGTGAAGGTGATCGCGCCGGGCGTCGCCCCGGGGGCGCCGGCGAAGGTGGAGATCCACGAGGTGTCCAGGCCGCCGATGTTGAGCTCGTCGGTGGTGGGGTATCCCAGGTAGCCCTGCTCCCAGCCGAGTTCGGCCCACTTGTTGCGGATGTTGCCGTTCACGAAGTGGGCGCCGGTGTCGGGCGACCAGTAGACGGAGCCGGCCGAGCCGCCGCCCTCGGCCGCGCCGGACCGGAAGTGCACGTAGCGGCCGATCCCGTCGGGGGTGACGGTGGTGCCGGTCACCGGGTTGCGCAGCGGCCCGGTCGGTCCGCCGAGGGCGAGGTACTTGTCGAGGATCGGTCCGCAGACGCTCAGGCCGGAGAAGGTCTGGCAGTCGGTCCACAGGCTGACGCTGTCGGCGAGCGGCACGGCGGCGCCGAATCCGCCGCCGGGGCCTGTGCCGGTACCGGCGTACAGGGACATGTGCTTGTCGGCGCCGCGGGCCCACAGGTCCGGCTTGCCGTCGCCGGTGAGGTCGCCGCCGCTGCCCAACAGCGGCTGGGCGGCCGTCCGGAAGGTGCCGCCGACGGCGCTGCCGGGGCCGAGCACCAGGGTGCTGCCCGCGGTGGTGAGCGAGTACTGGGTGAGCGCTCCGGTGGTCCCGTTCCGCGCCCACACCTCCGGCCGGCCGTCGCCGGTCAGGTCGCCCGGTGTGCTGAGGGTGGTGTCGGTCCAGCCCGAACCGAGCAGCACCGGGCTCCGACCTGCGGCGTCCAAGGCGCCCGAGCCGTCGCCCTGGTAGAGCCACAGCTCCCCGCCGGAGAGCACGAGCAGGTCCGGGTAGCCGGAGCCGAGGCCGGTGTCGTCGCCGGTGGCGTTGTCGACGGCCAGCAGGTCGGTGGCGGCCGTGATCCGGGCGCGGTTCGCGTCGTCGCGGACGGGCATCCGCTGGTAGCCGGAGCACTCCTTGTCCACGCAGATCCGCCCGTCACCGAGACCGGGGTGCAGGTACATCTCCACCGTGCCCGTGGTCGGGTCGGTCCGGCGCACGAGGGCGTCGGCGTAGCCGTCGCTGTTCCAGTCGCCCCGGCTGGTGACGAGGTTGCCCTTCCAGGCGGTGGCGTTGTTGGGGAGGGTGTCGGTGTACCGGGAGGCGCGGGCGGGTGTGCCGAGGCCGGTGCCGGTGCCCGGGTAGAACAGCAGCCGGCCGTCCGGGTCCGTGGTGAGGACGTCCACCTTTCCGTCGCCGTCGAGGTCGCCCGGCGCGTCGACCGCGCCGCTGCCCTTGGCCCAGAAGTCGTAGGTCGCGACGTCCGAGTAGTTGCCCGCCCGGTCCTTGCTGCGGACGGACAGGGTGTGCGGTCCCGGGTTCGGGATCCGGAGGCTGATGCCGCGGTTGCAGCCCGCGCACGGGGCGTCGACCGCCCGGTGGTCTGGGTCCCACTCCGTCCAGTACTCGTACCGGGCCACATCGTTCACCCCGTTGGCGGCGAAGTCGAACGGTCCGGTGCCGCGGGCGGGCCCCGTCCGCTCCGGGTCGGGGACGTAGGCGGTGGAGGTCACCACCGGCGGCTTGGAGGGCCTGGAGCGGTCGATGGTGAAGCGGCACGCCGGGGACCACCCGGACCAGGCCGAGTCGTCGAACGCCACCACGTCCCAGGTGTACTCACCGGTGGGCAGGTCCTGGGTCCGTACGTCGAGCGTCCCGACGTTCCCGGCCGAGACCGCCACCATTCCGGCGTCCCGGGCCGGGCCGCCGGTCGGGTAGAGCCGGAAGTACAGCTTGACGGTGCCGCCGTCGCGGTCCTGGCCGCGGGCGCGCAGCCGGACCGCCGGGGCGTCGCCGAGGACGACGGAGCCGTCGCAGCTGGTCCCGGGGTCCGTGGACAGCCAGTCCGGCGTCTCCGGCGGGTAGTTCGCCTCCGTGGACAGGATGGCGCTGGAGGCCTGGAACTTCGTCCACGAGTAGGCGGTGCTCTCGTCGTTCGCGCGCAGGCCGAGCGACCAGTTGTACCAGTGGTTGCCGGCGGCGAGCCGGGCCGGTCCCGTGGTGTCCCACTCGACGTCACCGCCCGGGCAGTTGGCGCCGCCGCCCGCGCCGGTCTTCGCGGTGGACACCGGATAGCCCCACCACCCGGCCGAGTTGTTCCAGTTGGTGGAAGGGCTGATCTTGGGGGTGTCGTAGAGCGTGATCGGCTTCGCGGTGCAGGACCAGCTGTGGGTGGCCCTCAGCCGGAACGTCGATCTGATGATGCCGGCGTCCCACAGGTTCGTGGTGTCCAGCTCGAAGAAGGAGCGGGCGGTGCCGTTGGTGTCGGTCTCGTGGCCGACCCGGGCGACGCTCGTCCAGCTGTTGCCGTCGCCCTCGTTGAAGCCCGCGCCGTTCCAGTACCCGGTGTTGGGCGTGGGCTTGTACGCGGTCGTCCAGTTCTGCAGCCGGCCGGGGAAGGTCGGGTCGATCACGACCGGGAACACCGTGTCCGGCGAGGTGAGCAGCGACTGCTCGGGGGTGATCGTGAGCTTGGCCCCGTCGCCCGCGCCGGAGACCGCGGCCGCCATCGGGCGGGCCTCCCGGGGCGCGTCCGAGGGCCGGGTTCCCGGCACGCCCTCCGCCCCTGCGTCCGGCGCGGCTTCGGGCGCGGCGTCCGGCGCGGCCTCGGACGCCGCGGAGTGCTTCGCCCCGCCGTCCGCCCTGGAGTCCCACATGAGCGGCTGGGACCCGGTGAAGAACTCCTTGCCGGTGGAGTCCGCGGCCCGGAGCGTGCCGTCGGCCTCCGTGCGCACCGTGACGCCGGTTCCCTTGGTGGTGAACGTCAGTTGAGCGAGTTTCGGGTTCCGGGCCGCCTCCGGGGTCCTGACGACCAGGACCTCGGAGAACTCCTCGGCGTGCGCGGTGACGACCAGGTCCACGTCCGGGAGCACGTTCGTGTAGGTCGCCACCGGACCCGCGAGGGTCGGGACGGGCAGCGGGACGTCCCAGGAGAACGCCAGCCCGTGCCCCGCACGGTTCAACTCGGCGAGCGCCTGCCCGGGTCTGCCGCCGGAGAAGCGCATGCCGAGCGGAGTGGCGGCGGGCCGGACGCTTCCGTCCGGGGCGAACCCGAGCGTCGGGTCGATCGCGGTCCACTTGCCGTCGACCTTCACCCGCTGTGGCTGGAAGGCCTGTTCGACGGTGAAGGTGCCCGAGGGGTTCGCGAACACCTGGGTGTACTCGGTCCGGGCCGAACCGACCTCGATCCTGCGGCCGGTGCGCCGGGCCTCCGCCGACGCCTCGGCGCGGGTGGCCCTCACCTCCGGGTCGTTCGGGGCTCCGGCGGCCGCCGGCGCGGGCGAGGCCGTCCGGTCCGGCGCCGGCGCGGCGGCGGCCGCCGGCAGGTGGACCGGAACGGCCATCACCACGGCTGCTGCGGCGGCAACGGCAACCGGCCTCCACCGGTGGCGCATTCGCTCCTTGCGCGGGGTACGGGCGGTCAAGGCGACCTCCAGGGTGCGGGCCATGCGCGCCCCGGTCCCCGCGCGCGACTGCGTGAAGAGCCTTGGGCGCTGCGGGAGTTCGGAGACTAGCGCGCACGGGCCCCAAGCCGTGATGTGACGAGGGTCACACCGGAAGAGCGGTCGGAGACCTTCCGGATCCGGCGCCGGCCGACGGGCGGGCCGGATGCACCCTTCGCCCCCCATTGGCCCGCACACAAGTGCTGCATAACGCACCGTTCGTATCGCTCCGGATGCAGTGCCGCAGACGCCGACAAAGCGGCACCCTTCAGTGTGACGCAGGCCATACTGTCGCCCGAGCAACCCAACACCCGGTTCTTTACGCCCAATTGACGCAGCGCCAGACCAGGCGAGAATTGTCGGTGCATTGCTGATCTTCGAGTGCTCCGTTCGTACGGTCCCACATCGATGTGTCATGCGGGGGCGGGGCATGACCGGGACGGGGGAACCGCCGTGGCATTCGCGTTCAGGGAAAACCGCACTCCAACGCCGTTACCGCGCAGGGGAAGAGGACCCCTGCGGCTGGTGACCGCCTCAGGGCTGGCCGGGCTGCTGCTCGCGGGGCTGCTCGGCCCGACGGCGGCGTTCGCCGCGAAGTCGTCACCGCCCGGCCCGGTCGGTCCGGCCGCGGCTCCGGTCCGGGTGCGGCCGGTCGCGCCGAAGCCCCTGCCGGCGGACACCGAGGCCGTGACGCCACCGCCCGCCGTGGCCTGGCCCCAGGAGGCGGAGGCCACGGTCGACTTCGCGGCCGTTCCCACCGGACCGGGCAGCTTCACGGCGGCCGGCCGACTGCCCGTGCAGCTCTCGCTCGACGCCGGGCCCGGCGCACCCGACGACGCGGCCGACGACGCGGCCGACGGGCGGACGAACCCCTCGGTGCGGGTCACAGCGAGGGTGAAGGTGCTGGACGCCGGGAAGGCGCGCGCCGCCGGGGTCAACGGGCTGCTCCTCACGGTGGACACCGGCGCGCTCGGCGACAGTCCGCTCTCGGTGCGGGTCGACTACCGGTCGGTCGCCGGGAAGACCGGCGCGGGCTGGGGTTCCCGGCTGCGGCTGGTGCAGCTCCCCGCCTGCGTACTGACCACCCCCGAGGTCCCGGCCTGCCAGGTCCGCACCGACCTCGCCTCGGTGAACGACGCCGGGGCCGAGACCGTGACCGCGCACCTGCCCGGCACCCGGGCCGACGCGGACGCATCCGAAGCCGAATCCGCATCCGCATCCGTATCCGCGTCACCGTCCCCAGGAGCCGCCGCACCGGCGGTGCTGGCGGCGGAACCGCAGGCCGCGGGCGCGAGCGGCGACTTCAAGGCCACCGGCCTCGCGCCCTCGGGCTCGTGGACCGGCGGCAGTTCGGCGGGCGGGTTCGCCTGGACGTACCCCGTCCCCACCCCCGACGTGTTCGGCGGCCCGCGGCCCGACCTCGCGCTGACCTACTCCTCGCAGGCCGTCGACGGCCGCACCTCCGTCAGCAACAACCAGTCCAACTGGGTCGGCGACGGCTGGTCCTTCGCCGAGAACTTCATCGAACGCCGCTACCGCACCTGCTCCGACGACATGGGCGGCAACGCCACCAACACCACCAAGAGCGGCGACCTCTGCTGGTACACCGACAACGCCACCCTCTCCCTCAACGGCACCACCGCCGAACTCGTCCGCGGCGCCGACGGCACCTGGCACCCCGTCAACGACACCGCCGCCAAGGTGGAGAGGCTCACCGGCGCCGTGAACGGCGACAACGACGGCGAGTACTGGAAGGTCACCGACGCCAAGGGCATCCAGTACTACTTCGGCCTCAACCGACTCCCCGGCTGGACCACCGGCAAGGACGAGACCAACTCGGCCTGGACCGTCCCCGTCTACGGCAACAACCCCGGCGAGGACTGCAACAAACCCGGCAACCACGCCGCCTCCTGGTGCCAGCAGGGCTGGCGCTGGAACCTCGACCACGTCGTCGACCCGCGCGGCAACGCCATGGCGGTCTACTACGCCAAGGAGACCAACAACTACGGCCGCAACGGCAACCTCACCACCGGCGCCTCCACCGCCACCCCCTACATCCGCGGCGGCCACCCGCTGCGGATGGAGTACGGCCTGCGCGCCGACGCGGTGTACGCCACCCCCGCCGCCCGGGTCGACTTCACCGTCTCCGAACGCTGCGTACCCGACGCGACGGCCAGGATCACCTGCGCCCCCGCGGAGTTGAAGACCGACCCCGACCCCGCCAAGGACACCACCCGCTGGTGGCCGGACGTCCCCTTCGACCTCGACTGCGCCGACGGCAAGGAGTGCAAGGGACAGTTCTCGCCCTCCTTCTGGACCCGCAAACGCCTCACCGGCATCACCACCAAGGTCCTGGTGAGCGGCGGCTACAAGGACGTCGACACCTGGACCCTCACCCAGACCTTCCCGCCCACCGGGGACACCGCCAAGGAGTTCCCCCTCTGGCTGGAGGCCATTACCCGCACCGGCACCGCCGGCACCGGAAACCCGATCACCCTCCCCCCGGTCGCCTTCAACGGCATCCAGCTCGCCAACCGCGTCGACGGCACCGGCGACGGCGCACCCCCCTTCCTGCGCCGCCGCGTCAACAGCATCACCACCGAGACCGGCGCCACCGTCGCCGCCGTCTACTCAGGGCAGGACTGCACCACCACCGACCTCCCCGCCCCCGCGACCAACAATCGCCGCTGCTACCCGGTCTTCTGGCAGAAACCCTCCGACAGCAAACCCACCCTCGACTGGTTCCACAAGTACGTGGTCACCCAGGTCCGCGAGGAGGACAACACCGGCGGCGCCCCGGCCAAGGTCACCGACTACACCTACCTCGACGGACCCGCCTGGGCGAAGTCCACCGACGAACTCAGCAAGCCCGAACACCGCACCTGGTCCGAGTACCGCGGCTACGGCACCGTCCAGACCCGCACCGGCGCCGGCAACGACCGACGCACCCTCGCCGAGACCGTCTACCTGCGCGGCATCCCCGGCGCCAAGGTCCCCGACTCCGAAGGCAACACCGTCGACGACGACACCGCCTTCCAGGGCACGGCCCGCGAAACCCGCAGCTACCTCGGCGACGGCGGCCCCCTCGTCAGCGCCACCACCCACACCCCCTGGCAGTCCGACCCCACCGCCACCCGCACCCGCCCCGGCCTCCCCGACCTCACCGCCCGCTACTCCGGCACCGCCCGCACCACCACCCGCGTCCTCCTCGACGGCGGCACCTGGCGCCGGAACTCGACCGCGACGACCTACGACGCCTACGGCATGGTCACCGCGGTCGACGACTCCGGCGACCTCGCCGTCCCCACCGACGACCGCTGCACCCGCACCGAGTACGCCCGCAACACCGCGGCGAACCTGCTCGACCTCCCGTCCCGGGTGGAAACCGTCGCCACCGGGTGCGCGAACACCCCGGCCAGGCCGCGCGAGGTGGTCGCCGACAACCCGGAGCGGCTACGACGGCGGCGCGCCGGGCACGGCACCGACCCGCGGGCTCCTCACCACGACCGAGCAGATCAAGGGCGACGGATCCGGCTACGCCCCGGTCACGACCGTCGGATACGACCTCTACGGTCGCGCGACGTCCATGGCCAACGCCGTCGGCGCCACCACGACCACCGCCTACACACCCGCGCAGGGCGAACCCGCGGCGAGGAGCGTGGTCACCAACCCCCTCGGCCACACCGTCACCAGCGAGTTCGACCCGCGCCGCGCACTCACCACCGCGACCGTCGACGCCAACGGCAAGCGGACCGATTCGGTGTACGACGCCCTCGGCCGCCTCGTCCGGGGCTGGGCCGCGGGCTGGAGCAAGGCCGAGCACCAGTCGTACCCCAGCGTCCAGTTCACCTACGACATCACCCGGACCGGCCCCTCGGTCATCACCTCGAAGAACCTCCTGCCCAACGGGGCCTACCGGACGAGCCACACGGTCTACGACTCGCTGCTCCGCGAGCGCCAGACCCAGGAGCCCACCCCCGGGGGCCGGCTGATCACGGAGAAGTTCTACGACACGCACGGCTGGACGCCGATCGAGTTCAAGCCGTATTACACGACCGGCGCGCCGGAACCGGGACTCGTCTCCGGCGACCCGTACGGCGTGGTGAACCAGCAGGTCACCGAGTACGACGGGGTGGGCCGCCCGACCGCGGTCGTCTCCAAGTACCTCAACCAGGAGAAGACCCGCACCACCACCCTGTACGGCGGCGACCGCACCACCGTCCTCCCCCCGAACGGCGGCACCGCCACCACGAAGCTGACGGACGTCCGCGGCAACACCACGGAACTGCGCGAGTACACCGACGCGGCCCGGACGGCCTGGGCGACGACCGGCTACGAGTACGGCGACCGCGGCCTGCTCACCAAGGTCACCGCCCCCGGCGGCAGCGTGTGGACGTACGCCTACGACGTCCGGGGACGGAAGACCACGACCGTCGACCCCGACAAGGGCGCGCTGGCCCTCACCTACGACGCCCTCGACCGCCCGGTCACCGCGACCGACGCCCGGGGCGACACCCTGACCACCGAGTACGACGCCCTCGGGCGGACCACTGCCGTCCGCAACGGCGGCACCCTGCGGTCCAGTTGGGTGTTCGACACGGTCGCCAAGGGACAGCTGACCTCGTCCACCAGCTTCGAGAACGGCCAGGCCTACACCACCGCGGTCACCGGCTACGACGACCGCGGCCAGCCGACCGGCCGGACCGTCACCGTCCCCGCCGCCGAACAGAAACTGGCCGGCACCTACACCTGGAAGTACTCCTACAACCAGCAGACCGGCAAGCTCGAAGGCACCGACCTCCCCGCGGCCGGCGGCTTCGGCGCGGAGACCGTCGGCCACACCTACGACAACCTCCTCGGCCTGCCGCTGACGACCGCCGGCCTCGTGCCGTACGTCCAGAACACGACCTACGACAACTACGGCCGGATCAGCGGCGTCGACTCCTCGATCCCCGGCAAGCGCGTCTACCAGCGCCTCGGCCACGACCTGCACACCGGCCGACTGACCGACGTCAGCGTCAAGCGCGACACCTCGCCGGTCGACCTCACCGACACCCACTACACCTACGACCCCGCGGGCAACGTCACCGCGATCGGCGAGCAGCAGAGGGCAGGCGCCGGCGCCGCGCAGACCGACACACAGTGCTTCGCCTACGACGCCCTGCGCCGGACGACCGAGTCCTGGACGGCGACCGACCAGTGCGCCGCACCGCCGACCACCACGGGCCCGGCGGCGAACGTCGGCGGCCCCGACGCCTACTGGACCAGCTACGCCTACGACGCCTCCGGCAACCGCAGCACCGAGACCCGGCACGGACTGGCCGGCGCCGGCAGCACCGTGCGCGGCTACAGCAACACCGGCCACCGCACCACCGGGGTGAGCGAGACCGGCCCCGGCGGGACCAGGACCGAGACCTACGCCTACGACGCCACGGGCAACCTCCGGCGCCGGGCGGCCACGGGATCGGGCAACGTGTTCGACCAGACCCTCGCCTGGAACGACCAGGGGCGCCTCGCCGCGAACGGCCCCACGGGCGGCAGCGGCGGCTCGACCTACGTGTACGACGCCGACGGCAACCGCCTGCTCCGCAAGGACGCCGGCCTCGTCACCCTCTACCTGGGCGAGACGGAGCTGACCTGGGACAAGGTCTCGGTCCAGGTCCTCGGGACGCGCAGCTACACCCACGACGGCGTCGTGGTCGCCGTCCGCACCGCCACCACGACCGGCGGCACCGTCGTCACCTTCCAGAGCGCGGACCAGCACGGGACGGCCACGACCAGCATCGACGGCGCCGGCCAGCAGGTCACCCGGCGCAAGCAGACACCGTTCGGGGCACCCCGGGGCGCTCAGCCCCCCCAGGGCGCCGCGGCCGGCAACTGGCCGGACGACAAGGGCTTCCTCGGCAAACCGCAGGACGGCACCGGGCTCACCCACATCGGGGCCCGCGAGTACGATCCGGCGCTCGGCCGCTTCGTCAGCGTCGACCCCGTCATGGACCTGAGCGACCCCCAGCAGATGAACGGCTACGCCTACGCCAACAACGCACCGGCGAGCGCGTCCGACCCGACGGGCCAGCTGGCGGGCGGGCTGATCCCCGGGATCGGGGCGATCGGGGGGATCGCGTTGGCCATCGGCCTCCTGGTGATCGACCAGGACTACCAGGAGGTCAAGAAGCTCTTCACGCAGCCCCAGCAGCCCGGCCACACGAAGATCAGGAGGAGCGGCCCGGTCCGTCCGGGGAACGGCATCGTCGTCGTGCGCTTCTTCATCGCGGGAAAGACCGCCGGCGGCGCCTTCGCCGGGGACGACCGGGGGTTCACCACCGACGGTGACGCGCCCTACCGGTTCATCCTGGCCTGGGACACCGACACCGGCGAGGTGGTCATGGATGTGTCCCCGAGCCACACGGTCCCGTTCGGGGTTCCCGCCGGTCCACCCAGGACCTACCAGCCGGAGATCGGAGCACACCCGGAAGGCGACGGCACCGACCTGAAGAACCTGAAGCTGACCGACGACGGCTTCAAGGCCACCATCAAGGGCCTGGACGGCTTCATCCCGAACAAGCGGGGCGCCAACCAGCTCTCCGTCAACTACAACGTCGAACTGGGCGTGCCGAGGAACAACTGCGGCTTCGACGAAGGCATCTCCGTGAAGGTCAAGGGTGACGACTACCCGCACGTGGAGGCCATCCAGTACCGAGCCAGTCGGCCACCGCGGCAGATCGGGACCGACAAGGCCTCCGGCCTCGGCGTCGCGGCCACCCAGGGGTGGACGAAGTGGATCCCCGGGGTCGACGGACGCGACCTCAAGTGGAAGGTCCCGAACGACTCCTGGTCGACGCCGCACCTCCCGGGGTCCTGACTCCCCGGAGTCCGGAAGTCCGGGGGCCTGCCGCAGCGGGCACGCCCCCGGACCGCTCCCGTCCGGTCCGGCAGCGGCCTCAGTGCGCGCAGGCCCACCCGGCGCCGGCGGTGGCGCCCTCGGCGAGGGTGCGCAGCTTGGCGACCGCCTCGGCCGGGTCCTGCGCCCCGTACACCGCGGAACCGGCGACGAAGACGTCCGCGCCCGCCTCGGCGCAGCGCTCGATAGTGCTCGCCGACACCCCGCCGTCGACCTGGAGCCACAGCTCGAGGCCGTGCTTGGCGATGAGCTCCCTGGTCCGGCGGATCTTCGGCAGCATGATGTCCAGGAACGCCTGGCCGCCGAAGCCGGGCTCGACGGTCATGATCAGCAGCATGTCGAGTTCCGGCAGCAGGTCCTCGTAGGGCTCGATCGGCGTGGCCGGCTTGAGCGCCATCGACGCCCGGGCGCCCTTGGCCCGGATCTCGCGGGCGAGCCGGACGGGGGCGGCGGCGGCCTCGGCGTGGAAGGTGACCGAGCCGGCGCCCGCCTCGACGTACTGGGGCGCCCAGCGGTCCGGGTCCTCGATCATGAGGTGGCAGTCGAGCGGGATGTCGGTGGCCCGGGCGAGCGATTCGACGATCGGGACGCCGAGGGTCAGGTTCGGCACGAAGTGGTTGTCCATCACATCGACGTGCAGCCAGTCCGAGCCCCGCACGGCCTCGGCCTCCTGGGCGAGGCGGGCGAAGTCCGCGGACAGGATGCTGGGGTTGATCTGCGCCATGGGGCCTGTTACCTCTTCTTGCCTGCGTGCCGAGGGTGTTCGGAGTCCCGGGGATCCGGGGCCCGGCGGTTCGGGCCCGGCTCCCGGGGGCCGGGGCGCGCACGGGGCGCACCCGGACCCATCATCCCTCGCGCCGTCGGGGGCGTGTCACCAGTGAGACCTCCCCGTGACCGTCATCACACCGGGGGCAGGGTTATCGTGACCGCCACCGTGGTCATCAGGCCTGTACGACACCGCACCCCTCCCCCTCGCGCTCCCCGCGCCCCTTCGAGGAAGGTCCTCCGTTGGCCGATCTGGTCCACCCCGCCCGCGCCCTGTGGTGGCTCTTCGAACCCGTGCACGCCGTCACCTACTTCACCCCCGAGGGCCTCGCCGCCTTCGAGGAGGTCGGCCTGCGCGGCGTCGCCCGCAGCTACTTCGGCGGCCGGGCCGCCCCGCTCGGCGCGGTGGACGCCCCGCCGGTGATCGCCGCGTTCTTCAACTTCGCACCCGCCCCGATCGAGCGCGCCCTCCCGGCGATCTGGAAGCTGGCCGCCCCGGAGGCCGCGCTCGCCGCCCGGATCGGCGGCGCCTCGGCGGCCCTGAGGCGGCTGCTGGAGCATGTCGACCCGGCGCAGATCGAGCTGGCGGCGGACCTGCTGGCGGACGCGGTCACCCGGCTGGACTGCGCCGGCCGGGTGCTGGCCGCCGCCAACGCCGCCCTCCCCAGCCCGTCCGACCCGCACGGACGGCTCTGGCAGGCCGCCACGGTGATGCGCGAGCACCGGGGCGACGGCCACGTCGCCGCCCTGGTCGCCGCCGGCCTGGACGGCTGCGAGGCGCTGGTGGTGCGCTGCGCCCTGGACGTGCGCCGCGAGGCGCTGCAGCCGGTGCGCGGCTGGACCGACGCGGAGTGGGACGCGGCGGCGGCCCGGCTGGTCGAACGCGGCTGGATCACCGAGCGCGGCACCATCACCGAGTGCGGCCGGATCCGGCACCAGGCCCTGGAGGCCGCCACCGACCTCGCCGCCGCCCGGGTCTGGGAGCACCACCCGCGGGCCGAGCTCGACCGGCTCGCCGCGGCGCTCAAGCCGATCTCGGCACTCTGTCGCGGCGCACTGCCGCCGATCAACCCGATCGGCCTCCCGGCGACCACCACCGCCTGAGCCGCACGCACCACCGCCCGACCGGTGGCGGCCCCCGCGGAGGGAGTCCGCGGGGGCCGCCGTCGTTCACTCCGAGGTGTCCGCCGGGGTCGTGCCGGGCCCCGCCTCTTCCGGGTCCGAGCGGAAGGCCAGCCGCTGCCTGGCGCTGCGCCCCCGGCCCTCCACCGGCAGCACCCCGCTCGCGCCCGCGAGTCCGAACGGCGGCATGTCGAAGTACACGGACTCGTAGCCGCCCTCCGGCACGATGTACGCCTCGTGCCAGAGGCCGACGTGCCCGCGCATGCTGCCCTTCTTGAGCTTGTTGTTGGCGATCTTCCAGACCCGGTGGTGGAAGGCGTCCGGCGCGGTGGCGTACGCGTAGAGCTTCTCCTCGGACTCCCAGTACTGGACGGCGTAGTAGGTGCGCGGCGAGGCGGTCAGCAGGACCTTCCCGCGCAGGCCGCGTTCCGGTTGCCGGCCCAGCTCGTGCAGCATCCGGAACATCGCCAGCAGCATCGGCAGCCACTGGTGCACGGCCCAGAACCGGTTGATCCGCATCCCGATGAGCAGGACGACGGTCTCCCCGGTGGCGGCCGCGGTGGTGAAGCCCGGAGTCGGTTTCGCGAACACGTCTACCCCCAGCCCTGTCGGCTCTTCCGACCCTCCCGCCCCTTGGGCTACTCGCGGGTAGAGGTCGATGTAAGCGGTGATTACATCAGCGCGCACCGACCCGGTCAACCCTGCGCGCAAGCGAAGTTCCGCCCCGTCAACGGGGGTTGGCGATCCCCCGGCCGAAGGTGTCGAGCACCTGCGCGGCCACCTCCTCCGCCTTCTCGGCCGGCAGGTAGCCGTCCAGGATCATCTGCGCCAGCCCGTACACCAGCGCCTGCCCCGCGAACCCCACCAGCTCCGGATCACCGGGCCGCAGCAGGCCCGCCGCCTGGTCGGCGACGATCACCTCGGTGTACGCGCGGTCGATCCCGGACAACCGCTCCCGCAGCTCCGGCTGCGGGGCCGGCGCGAACACCCGCGAGCGCACCAGCGCGAACCGGTGCGGGTGCCGGACGGCGTACCGGACGAAGCCCAGCCCGAGCGCCCGCAGCACCGCCCGCCGGTCCCCCGCACCGCCGGCGGCCGCCTGCTCCGACCCCCCTGCCGCCTGCTCCGCCCCCGTGGCCGCCGCGACCTCGGCCCGCTGCCAGCCCTCGAAGTCCGCCAGCACCCGGTCCGCCACCGCCGTCAGCAGTGCCCGCCGGTCCGCGAAGTGCCGGAACGGCGCCCCCGCCGACACCCCCGCCCGCCGGGCCACCTCCCGCATGGTGACCTGCTCCTGCCCCACCTCGTCCAGCAGCTCGAACGCCACCCCGACCAGCGCCTCGGGCAGCGCCCCGTGGTGGTAACTCCCGCGCCCCGCGGGCCTCTCCGTCATGCGGGCAGTGCTATCACACCACCGGCGGACGCAGCAGCAGCAGCCGCCGCCGTTACTGTGCCCGGCCGGTCGGAGCGCCCCACCAACGGGTCAGCGCGGCCTCCAGCTCCCGCCGGTCCTCGCCGACCCAGACCACATGGCCGTCGGGCCGCAGCAGCAGCGCGGGCACGTCCACGGCCCCGTCCTTGTCATCGACGACGTGGTCGACACGGTCCGCCCAACCGTCGACCGACAGCCCGCCGCCGGTGCGGTCGAGCAGCAGCCCCCGGCCCTCGTGCATCAGCTCGTAGAGGCGGCGGCCGCCCGACAGCGGGACGTCCCGCAGCCGCCGGCCGAGCAGTTCGTGGTCGCCGTCCTGGTCGTCTGGGAGGCCGGCGCCGAAGTCGTAGCGGACGTCGACCGCGGTGATCATGCCGGTGATGTAGCGGTTGACCTCCTCGAACTCCATCAGCCGCGTGAGCAGTTCGCGCAGCGCGGTCGGCCCCGACTCGGCGCCGAGCAGCGTCATCTGCGCGCGGGTGTTCGTCAGCACGCGGGCGCCGACCGGGTGGCGCTCCGCGTGGTAGCTGTCCAACAGGCCCTCCGGCGCCCAGCCGTCGACCTCGGCGGCGAGCTTCCAGCCCAGGTTGAACGCGTCCTGGACCCCGAGGTTGAGCCCCTGCCCGCCGGTCGGCGGGTGGATGTGCGCGGCGTCGCCGGCCAGCAGCACCCGGCCGACCCGGTAGCGCTCGGCCTGCCGGGTGGCGTCGCCGAAGCGGGAGAGCCAGTGCGGCGAGTGCGCGCCGAAGTCGGTGCCCGCGACGGCCCGCAGCCGCGCCTTGAACTCCTCCAGCGTCGGCGGCGTCGACCGGTCCTCGGCCACGCCGTCCGCGGGCACGATCATCCGCGCGACCCCCTGGCGGCCGTCGACGTCCGGCACCACGCCGAACCGCTGCTCGGTCCGGCGCACCCGCTCGACCACCTCGGCGACCTTCGCCCGGTCCTCGGTGAACTCGAGGTCCCCGATCAGCGTCTCGACCGCGGCCGGCTCACCGGGGAAGCCCACCCCGAGCGCCTTGCGCACCGTACTGCGCCCGCCGTCGCACCCGACGAGGTACCGCGAGCGCAGCCGGGTACCGTCCGCCAGTTCGACGTCCACCCCGTCCGCGTCCTGGTCCAGCCCGACCACCTCGTGGCCGCGCCGGATCTCGGCGCCCAGCTCGCGCGCCCGTTCCTCCAGCAGCCGCTCGGTGACCGCCTGCGGCGTCGCCAGTCCGTACGGGTGGGCGGTGTCCATGCCGTCCGGCCAGGCCGCCATGACGCCGCCGAACAGTCCGCCCACCTGGAACTTCTCGCTCACCGCGAGGAACCGCTCCAGCAGCCCCCGCTGGTCCATGATCTCCACGCTGCGCGCGTGCAGACCGCGCCCGCGCGACTCGCCCGTCCGCTCCGCCAGCCGCTCCAGCACCACCACGCCGACCCCGTGCAGCCGCAACTCGCACGCGAGCATCAGCCCGGTCGGCCCGCCGCCGACCACGATCACATCCACCGTCGAACGCACGTCCATCACCGCTTGCCCCGTCCCGCCGTGTTCTGCCATCCACCAAGGGAGACAAAGAAGACCAAATCCCATGAATCAGCCGCATTCATCCTCGCCCGGTTCAGGTCGGTCATTCTGCGCCACCCCCACCCCCTTGCGGCAAGGCCCCCCACCCGCTATAAGTTGAGAGTGGCAACGAGTGGCTTTTCCTCGTTGCCTTTGTTCTTGCCCCCGCTTCGGGCGTCGACGGTCCCCCTCCCCGTGCCCACCACCGGTCGGCGGGCACGGGGACGACGGACAACTACCGGGCTTCCTACCAGGCGTAGTCCTCCGGCGCGGGTCGGCGGCCCGGGAAGAGGGTGTCCAGGCGGGCGAGCAGGTCGTCGTCGAGCTTGATGTCCAGCGCGTGCACGGCCGCGTCGAGGTGGCCGAGGGTACGCGGGCCGACGATCGGGGCGGTGACGGCGGGGCGCGAGAGCAGCCAGGCGAGGGCGAGGTCGGCGGGGTGCTCGCCGAGTTCGTCGGCGAGGTCCTCGTAGGCCTGGATGCGGTCCCGGTTGGCCGCCAGGATCTCGCCGGCATGCTGGAGCCCGCCGCGGACCAGGCCGCCCTCGCGCTCCTTGCGCAGGGCACCGCCGAGCACGCCGCTGCGCAGCGGGGACCACGGCAGCAGGCCGAGCCCGTAGTGCTCGACGGCGGGGATCACCTCCAGTTCGACGGTCCGGTCCAGCAGGTTGTAGAGGGACTGCTCACTGACCAGGCCGAGGAAGTGCCGTGCCTTGGCGGCCTCCTGGGCCTGGGCGATGTGCCAGCCGGCGAAGTTGCTGGAGCCGACGTAGATGATCTTGCCCTGGGCGACCAGGACTTCCATCGCCTGCCAGATCTCCTCCCAGGGCGCGTCCCGGTCGATGTGGTGCATCTGGTACAGGTCGATGTGGTCGGTGCCCAGCCGGCGCAGGCTGTCCTCGACGGCACGGCGGATCGCGAGGGCGGAGAGCCGTCCCTCGTTCGGCCAATCGCCCATCGGGGCATAGGCCTTGGTGGCGAGCACGGTCCGCTCGCGGCGGCCGTCGCCCTTGGCGAACCAGCGGCCGATGATCTCCTCGGTACGCCCCTTGTGGTTGCCCTCGGAGTCACGTCCGTAACTGTTCGAGGTGTCGAAGAAGTTGATGCCCCGTTCGTGGGCACTGTCCATGATCAGATGGGCGTCGGACTCCTCGGTGTGCGGACCGAAGTTCATGGTGCCCAGGCAGAGTCGGGAAACGGTGAGGCCGGTGCGGCCGAGGTGGGTGAACTCCATGCGCCCCACCCTCCGCCGCACCGGCCGCGCTGTCCAGCACATTCCGCCCCGTGGGAAACGGGTTGCCGGGGTGCGTCCGACTGTGCCGGAGCAGGGGTCGGCGCGGGTCGGTCCCCCGCACGGCGGACTGTGCGGCTACGTGCCGTGGGTGGCGAACTTCCGCACCGCGAACGGACCGCAGACCAGCAGCAGCACCGCGCACCACAGCAGGGTGGCCGCGACGGCGTGCTGCATCGGCCAGGCCGCCGTGGCGGCGGACGGATTGCCGAAGAGGTCGCGCCCGGCCTGGACGACGGCGCTCATCGGGTTCCACTCGGCGACCGCCGCCAGCCAGCCGGGCATGCCGCCGGTGGGCACGAAAGCGTTGGTGACCATGGCCAACGGGAACACCGTGACCGCCAGTTGACCGGCGGCCTCTTCCTTGCCGACGGCCAGGCCGAGCAGCAGTCCGACCCAGGTCATGGCGAACCGGAAGAGCAGCAGCAGCCCGAACGCCCCGCCGCGTCGGCGGGCCCGCCGCGGATCCGCCAGCCGACGACCAGACCGACCGCCGCCAGCAGGGCCAGCACCACCACGCTCACCAGCAGGTCGGCGAGGGTCTGTCCGAGCAGCAGGCCGGTCCGGGAGACCGCCATCGAGCGCAGCCGGTCGGTGACGCCGCGCCCGACGTCCCGGGCGGCGCCGACCATGGTCGGCATGATGCCGTTGACGGCCACCATGGCGAACAGCCCGGGCATCAGGAACTCCCGGTAGCCGTCGACGGACCCGGCGCCGGACGCACCGGGCACACCGGCCGCCCCGGCCCCGCCACCCGGCACGGTGATGGCACTGCCGAACACATAGCCGAACACCACCACCATCAGCACGGGTACGGCGAGCGAGACGGCCAGCAGCCCGGGCGAGCGGCGGTAGTGGAGCAGGACACGGAGCATCGACGACCACGCGTCGACGGCCAGGCTCGCGAGCACGGACATCAGGCGACCTTCCTCTCGGCGGCGTCAGCAGCATCGGCAGCGTCGGCGGTGTCGACGCCGCCACCCCGCGCCGTCCCGGTGAGCGCGAGGAAGACGTCGTCCAACGAGGGCGGCCGCACCGCCGCATCGAGCGCGACCACCCCCACCGCGTCCAACTCCCGCACCAGTGTGGGCAGCAGCACCGTCACCCCCGGCCGGGACACCACCTCCACCGTCCGCTCGTCCTGGTCCACCGCCACGTCACCGTTCCCCGCGAGCGCGGACAGGACCACGGCGGCCCGGCCGAGTTGGCCCGCGTCGGCGAGGGTGACCGACACCCGGGTGCCGATCGACTCCTTGAGCCGCTCGGGCGGGCCGGTCGCGATGGCGGCGCCGTGGTCGACCACCACGACGGTGTCGGCGAGCCGGTCGGCCTCCTCCAGATACTGGGTGGTGAGCAGCACCGTGGTGCCGGCCGCGGCCAACTCCCCCACCGCGTCCCAGATCTGCCGCCTGCTGCGCGGGTCGAGCCCGGTGGTCGGCTCGTCGAGGAAGAGCACCGGCGGGGCGGTGACCAGGCTGGCGACGAGGTCGAGCCGCCGCCGCATGCCGCCGGAGTAGGTGCGCACCAGACGGTCGGCGGCCCCGGTGAGCCCGAAGCGGTCGAGCAGCTCCTCGGCGCGGTCCCGGGCGCCCCGGCCGCCGAGGCGGTGCAGCCGACCGAGGAGGCGCAGGTTGTCGCGACCGGTGAGGCCCTCGTCCACGGCGGCGTGCTGCCCGGCCAGGCCGATGCTGCGCCGGACCGCGTCCGGTTCGCGGGCCACGTCGCACCCGGCGACCCGCGCCGTCCCCCGGTCGGGGGCGACCAGCGTGGCGAGCACCCGGACGGCGGTGGTCTTGCCCGCGCCGTTGGGGCCGAGCAAGCCGCAGACGGTGCCGGCCGGCACGGCGAGGTCGAGTCCGCGCAGCGCCCGGGTGGCGCCGAAGCGTTTCTCCACACCGGACATCTCGACGGCGAAGGCGGCGTTCCGGGCGGCCCCGGAACTCTTCGGGGCGCTGGCCCAGGCGGTGTCGGACATGGCTCTGCCACTCCCTCACTAGGTACGGCGTACGTAGAAGCGAACGCGAGCGCATCGTACTACGTACGCCGTACGTATCTAAGATGGGGAACCGAGGTGATCTACCAGTGCCGTCCAGCAAGCCCCCGAACAGCAGCAGCCCCACCGGCGCGCCGACCCCCGGCGAATCGCCCGAACTGATCTGGCTGCGCCCCGAGCGCACCGGCCGGGGCCCCCGGCCCGCCCACAGCCGGGCCTCCATCGCCGCCGCCGCGATCGCCATCGCCGACGCCGAGGGCCTGGACGCGGTCTCCATGCGCCGGGTCGCGGCCGCGCTCGGCGCGGGCACCATGTCGCTCTACAACTACGTGCCGAAGAAGGAGCACCTGCTCGACCTCATGCTCGACGCCGTCGCCGGTGAGTACGACTACTCCGGCCTCGCCCCGACCGGTGACTGCCGGGCCGACCTCCGCCGCCTCGCGCACGAGCAGATCGCCGCCCTGCGCCGCCATCCCTGGGTGCCGGCCCTGGTGATCGCCCGCCCCGGGATCGGCCCCAACGCCCTGCGCTACACCGAGCACTTCCTCGCCGTCACCGAGCCGAGCGGCCTGGACGGCACCGCCCGCCTGGAGGCGCTCGCCCTGCTCACCGGGTTCGTGTGCCAGTACGCGCAGTACGAGCGCACGGCGGCAGCCGGCGCCAAGTGGCAGGCGGACCTGGCCGGTTACCTCGGCCGCGCCGCCGCGAGCGGTGAATTCCCGCACCTGGCAGCCGCGTTCGCCACCACCGGACCGCCGGCCGACAACCCGGACGCCGTGTTCGACCGCTCACTGGACCGCGTGATCACGGCCGCCCTGGCTCCGGTCGGGCGCGTCTGACCCCGACCACCGCCCGTTCCGCCTACGGCCTGCGGCGGCTGCCCGGGACGAACATCCAGAGCAGCCAGGCACCCGTGCCGAGCAGGAGCATGTTCACGGCGATCTGCCAGGGCAGTTCACCGAAGCCGGTGAACCAGCCGCCGAACTTGACCTCCAGCAGGGTGGCAGTGAGGTACCAGAGACCGAAGTCCCCGACGACGGCCACGACCCACACCACCACCGGGTGCCAACGCGGCCGGGGCACCGCGTTGGCCAGTGCCAACGCGCCGGTGATGGCCAACGCCAGCGGCGTGAAGCCCGTTAGGACGTGGTCGAGGTAGTTCCACGGCAGGAGCGTGCCGACCACCCAGATCAGCGTCAGACACCCGATGAAGCGCACCAGCACCGCCACCGCCGGATTCGCCCCGGACTGGTCCGGTGCCGGTGCCGGTACTGCTATCGGTGCTGCTATCGGCGCCGCCGTGGGGCTCCCCCACCCCGCCGCCACCGGATCCTGCCAACCCCCGTGCGGGAACTCGCCCGACGGTCGGGCCGACGCCAGCGGCCCGGGGCCGACCTGCGGCGGGATCCGCACCGGCCCCAGCGGCACACCCCCGGACATCACCGGCGGCGGCCCGAACGCCCCGAACCCCGGGGCCGCACCCGCACCGGCCCCCGCCCGGGCCACCGCCTCCAGCGCCGCCAACGCCTGCTCCGCCGACGGCCGCGCCGCCGGATCCTTCGCCAACAGCGCGCCCAGCAAGGGCGCCAACGCCCCCGCCCGCACCGCCGGACGCGGCTCCTTGGTCACCACCGCCACACACAGCGCGCCGAAGGTGTCCCCACTGAACGGCGTCTCGCCCTCCACCGCCGAGTACAGCGTCGCGCCCAGCGCCCACAGGTCATTGGCGGGAGCCGCGGGCCGGCCCTCCAACTGCTCCGGTGCCATGTACGCGGGCGTCCCGATGACCGCCCCGGTCCGGGTGAGCGCCGTGGTGGCGTCCGCCATGTGCGCGATCCCGAAGTCGGTGAGGATCACCCGCTCACCCATCAGCAGCACATTGTCCGGCTTGAGATCCCGGTGCACGATGCCCGCACCGTGCGCCTGCCGGAGCGCCTTCAGCATCGCCACCCCGAGCTCCGCGACCCGCGCCACCGGCAGCGCGCCGCCCCGGGCGACGGCCGCCGCGAGCGACTCCCCGTCGACGAACTCCATCACGATCACCGGAGCACCCTCGTACTCCGCCACATCGTGCACGGTGATGATCCCGGGATGGTTCAACCGCGCGGCGGCCCGCGCCTCCCGCAGCACCCGCTGCACGAGCTGCTCGCGTTCCGCCTCCGTGACGCCCTGCGGCAGCAGCACCTCCTTCACCGCGACATCCCGGCCCAAGGTGGTGTCCCACCCCCGCCAGACCCGCCCCATGCCACCCTGGCCGATCAGCTCCACGAGCTGGTACCGGCCCCCGACCACTGCCCCGTTCACCGCTGCCACGCGCCAAACCCTAGCGGCCGGACCACCCACCACTACTGCCGGATCATCAAATCGTTTCCCCCACCGCCCGACCTGCGCCTACCGTTGGCGCGCCAACAATCGTGTACCCGGGAGACGGAACCACCCATGCACCAGCGCCACGACCACCACGGCTGGGCCGACGAGGGCTACGGCGCGGTCGCCGACGCCTTCGCCCGCAACTACGCCGACTTCCCCGAGCTGGGCTCGGCCGTCACCGTCCACGTGGGCGGCCGGAAGGTGGTCGAACTGTGGGGCGGAATCGCCGACGAACGCACCGGCGGGCCCTGGCAGTCCGACACCCTGGTCCCGGTCTTCTCCTGCGCCAAGGCCCTGGTCTCCCTCTCCGCCCACCTGCTCGCCCAGCAGGGCCGGCTCGACCTGGACGCGCCGATCGCCACCTACTGGCCGGAGTTCGCGCGCCACGGCAAGGAGGCGATCACCACCCGCATGGTGCTCTCCCACCGGGCCGGCATCCCCGTCCTCGACGCCTCCCCGACCTTCGAGGAGATCGCCGCCTGGACCCCGGTCGTCCGCGCCATCGAGGAACAGCGCCCCCTCTGGGAACCGGACACCACCCACGAGTACCACGGCCACGTCTTCGGCTTCGCGATCGGCGAGGTGATCCGCCGCATCACCGGCCTCACCCCGGGCGCCTGGTTCCGCACCACCCTCGCCGAACCCCTCGGCCTGGACGCCCACCTGGGCCTCCCCGCCACCGAACTCCCCCGCCTGGCCCGCCTCGCCGAGGCCGACGGCCGCCGCCCGATGCCCGGCCCCGAGCACCTGCTCACCCGCATCGTCACCATGAACGGCGCCCTGGTCTTCCCCGGCCTCGACGAACCGCACGGCTGGAACGACCCCGCCCTGCACACCGTCGAACTCCCCGGCGCGGGCGCCGTCGCCACCGCCACCGGCCTCTCCGCCACCCTCGCCGCCGCCGTCACCGGCCTCGACGGCACCCCACCCCTCCTCACCCCCGCCACCATCGCCGACGCCACCCGCGAACTCACCTCCGGCCCCGGCCACCTCGGCTTCGACATGGGCGCCCGCTGGGGCTCCGGCTTCCTCCTCCCCTCCCCCACCTTCCGCCCCATGCTCACCCCCACCAGCTTCGGCAACGACGGCGCCGGCGGCCAATTCACCTTCGCCGACCCCACCACCACCCACACCTTCGCCTACACCACCAACCGCATGATCGGCCACGCCGACCCCCGCGCCAACAACCTCGCGGCGGCCCTGCCGGCCACCTGACCGACGGGCAACACGAAGCCCGCCCGTTCGCCCCACCGGTCGGTGGCGCGAACGGGCGGGCAGAGTTGTGGAAGGTGGCGGTCGGCTACTGCCCCCCGTCACCGCGAGCCAGTGTCAGGGCGTCCGCTCGGGGACGAGCGTCCACTGCTGGTTGTCCTGCAGCCCGGGGCACTCGTAGATGTCGAGCCGGGTACCGGGCTCGGTCACCCAGCCGGGGAGTTCCAGGCAGCGCCCCGCCGGGTGGTCGCCGTCGACGGTGGCGGGCAGGAACAGCCGGCCGTCGGGGCGCATCGCCCACTTCTGGCCCTTGCCGTCCTCGCACCGGGCGAGGACAACCGGCGTCCCGTCACCGAGGCCACCGTCCTTGGTCGAGAGGCAGTAGCCGCCCGCCCGCACGGTGCCGTCGGTGGCAAGGTTGAACCGCTGACTCGCGGTCTCCCAGCAGCCCCACAGCGCGACGGTGGCCCCGTCGTGCGGGCCGCCCTCGGCGTCGACGCAGCGCGAGCTCACCCGGTTGGAACGAATGGAGACCGCGGCGTTCGCGTGCCCGAGATACTGAAGGGGGTTGAAGCCGTCGACCTTGTTCCTGGTGCCGTCACTGCTGCGGCCCGGGTAGACCGTGATGACCTTGTTGTTGTCGATGGCCCAGACATCGGGGAAGCCGTCGTTGTTGAGGTCTCCCGCACCCACCTGCGGCTGCGCCGCGGTGGTCCAGTCGGCCCCGGAGAGGATGAGGAAGCCGGCGTCCGGACGGGTCAGGGAGGAGTAGTCGACCGATCCGTCGGCGTTCCAGCCGAGCGCGTAGGAGTAGATGTTGCCGTTGGTGCGGTGACGGGCCCAGACGGTGGTCTGGTTGACCGGGGTAGTTGTGCCGGGCTGGGTGCTGGCGCCGTTGGCGGCTCCTGGGCTGAGAAGTTCGTAGTCCGCCCAACTACCGCTCGTCGTGGGGATATGGGTTGCGGACGCGAACTTGCCAGCAAGGCCATTGGCCTGGAAGAGGTAGAGACGGTCGTGCTCCACACTGAGCACGGAGGTCTGGCTCATGATGATGATGCGCGCGGGATCCGCCGGACTTCCTCCGACGGCCTCACCCTCGGGGGTACCGATAGCAGCGACCTGGGAGACACTGCTCCAGCCACTCGCATTGTAGTCCGCGCAGGCTGCGCCGGTGCCGACTGTGCTGCAGGTGGCGGGACGGGCCAAGGCGCCAGCCTTCAACTGGTCGTAGCGTCCCGTCCCGTCGTTCTTGACCAGATAGAGCGCGTCCTTGAGTTCACTTGGAGTGTCTTTGGTGTAGTGCGCGACGATCTGGTCGACAGACTGGCCGGAGGCGAGTGTCCCGTGGTGGCTGATCTGGAAGTCCGACCAGGACGTGCCGAATTCCGCGCTGCCCGGCGCCGCAGCTGCGGGGGCTGAAACAGAGTTGACCGGATCGGCAGTGCCACCGATGATTCGCAGGTCACCCTTGGCATCCGTTGCGACGATGTCGGGCTTCTGGTCGTTGTCGATGTCTCCGAACAGAGGTTGGGTTCCGGGCTTCCAGGGCGCATAGAAGCTGTACCAAGCGGGTTGACTGTAGTTGCCGGCATTGTCCATCGCCCACGCGTAGACGATGTTGGTCCCCCAGTTGCGCGGAGTGAACGGGACCTGGGCATCTGGGGCGTACGTTCCAGGCTGACCGCACGTCCAACCGACGACCGGAGTGGGGTCAGCGCTGAAGCGGACGCAGGCGATCCCGGATGCCTGCAAGCCGTTGCCGGGAGCCGGGTCTTCCGCATTGACGGAGAAGAAGCCGCTGTCACCGGCGTATCGGGCGGGGTGGTCGTTGGGAGTGCCGGAGGGCGGGAAGTCTGTGGAACCAATACTCAGCCGGGGATTGGTCCGGTCGACGCGGAAGTAGCACCAGGCACTGTTCGGCGACGTGAGGATGGTGTCCGTCGCCCGGGCCAACCAGCCGTACTGGTGACCGTCGGACAGCGAGCCGACACTCAGCGACGGCCCGGGATTGTTCTGCGACCCACCCCAGCTCCCCTGCTCAATACGGAAATTGGGGTCATTGTCGTCCCACATGGTGTAGCCGGTGTAGACGTTCTGGCCGGCAGGGGACCAACTGTTCACCGTCAGATAGAGGTTCAGGTTGTTCCCGACCCAACCGGGGTTGTCCCAGGGGTTGGCACCACCGCTGGTGCACTCGGCCGTGCTGTTGCTGCTCGCGAAGCCGGGCGCCGGACTGGTGCGCGGGTACCAGACGGCGGGAGTGATGTCGTAGGTAGTGGTGATGCTCGGGTTGCTGGCGATGGCGTGGCGGTAGAGCTTCTCCCACTCGGTGGCCGTCGGGGCGATGCCGATGGTCCAGGTGCTCCAGGTGCCGGCCGCGGCCTGCTTCATGACGTCGGTGACGTCGACAGCCAGGGGGCCGGTGCCGGTGATCTTCTGACCGCCGACGTAGGAGCAGCCCTCCATCACCACGTTGCCGTTGGTGCCGCAGGGCTGGTTGTTCCAGGTGGTGGGCTCGCCGATTCCCCTAGGTGCCCAGTAGACACCGAGGTCGGTCGGGGTGCCGGGGCTGGAGGCGCCGCTGACCTGCCCGTTGAGGGTCGAGGTGAAGAGGGTGGGCGGGTACTCGGCACCGGGGACCTTGGTGTGGATCGCCGGGTTGACCTTGAACTGGAAGTAGGCCCGCTCGCGGCCCTGGACCTTGCAGTCCAGCGCGGGGTCACTGCTGCGGTAGCCGCAGAAGCCGGTGGAGAGGTTGGACTTCTTGTTGTAGTTGGCGACGTCCTTGTAGTTCTCCTGGACCTGGACCGAACCCTCGACGGAACTGGTGACCGCGGTGAGGGTCGGGTCCAGGTACCAGGGACCGGCTCCGGAGCCCAGTGCGTCCTGATCCGGAGTCAGCTCGATGGCACCGCCGGAGACCCGGCTGCCGATCGCGGCGACCTTGGCCCCGTCCCCGGGCGCTTCGGCCGTGGACCGGATCCCGTCGGCGGGCTGTGGCTCGTTCGCGGCTGCCACCGCGGAGGAGGCGAATGCCGCCTTGACCGGCGCCGTGGTGCCGGAGCCGGCAGCGGGGCGGGAGGAGTCCCACTGGAGCGGTGCCGGCGAGCGGAATCGCAGCGCGCCCTTGTCGTCCTTGACGTCGATGCCCCCACGCTCGTCGGAGGTGACCGTCAGCCCCTGCGCGGTGAGCGGGAACCGCAGGGTCTTCAGCGCGGGGTTCTCGGCCGCCTGGGCCGTGTGGACCACGATCACGTCGCGCCAGCCACCGACCGGCAGCGCCGTGAGCTGGAGGTCGACGTCGGGAAGGACGTTCGGGTAGGTGGCGGTCGCGCCGTCCAGCGTGGGCCGGGGCAACGGGAACGGGGCGTCGACGGCGAGCTTCTTGCCGTCAGCGGTCGAAACGGTCGCCATCGGTCCGCCGCCACCACCGGAGAACGCCACCGGGAGGCTCGCCACGGCCGGCCCGACGGTGCCGTCCGCGTTCGGTCGCAACGCGGCGTCCAGGTCGACCCACGCGCCGTCGTGCTTGGTGCGGACGGGCTGCGCGTTGTCCGTGGTCGTCAGCGTTCCGGCCGGGTTCGCGACCGTTCGCGAGGCTTGGTCGGTCATCGCTTCGACGACAACCGGCTTAGCGGTGGAGCGGGCCTTCGCGACGGCGTCGAGCATCGCCTGCTGGACGGGCGTCCGCTGTGGCGAGGTGGCCGGGGGAACGAGCGGCGGCACGCCGCCCGCCGGTCCGTGGGAGGCCGGCCGAGGCGCATCGGCGGCGAAGGAGACTGGCGCCGTCAGCAGGCCGAGACCGAACAGGCAGCTCGTGCCGAGGGCGGTCAGACGCAGCAGACCTCCTCCACCCGGTATGTGGGTGGCGCCGACGGGGCTGCCTACACCAAGAGCGTCACCGGCTACGACATCGCCTACCGCGCCGTCGGCACCGCGGTCACCATCCCGAAGGTGGACGGCGTCGAAGCCGCATTGGCCGGGACGTACACCACCACCAGCTCGTACAGTCCCGTTCTCGGCGTACTGGACGACTTCGGGATCTCCGCCGCAGGCGGGCTGCCTGCCGAGACCGTCAGCTACAGCCGGACCATGACAGGTCTGCTCGGCTTCTCCAAGAGTCTCGGCAAGGACGTTGTGGCGAAGGTCCGCTACGACGCCCTTGCCAGGCCGTACGAGACGACGGTCGGTGAGACTGGCAAGCAGGTCATCTCCCGTCAGCAGTACGACTGGTCGACCGGCCGGCTGATCAACAACTACATCGGCTCCAACGCCAGTACCGTCGAGATCGACAAGACCAGCTACACCTACACACCGTCCGGTCGGATCACCTCGATCGCGGATGTACAGAACGCGAGGGCCCGCGACAACCAGTGCTTCACCTACGACCACCTCGGACGTCTGACCCGGGCATGGACGGACACCGCAGGCGTCCACACCACCGCCGACTGGACCGATTCCTCGGGTGAGAAGCACGGCAGCGGCAGCTCGTCGATCGTCGCGGGCACCGGCGGCTGCGACAACGCCAACGGCCCGGCCACTACGGCGAACGGCTCCAACACTGTTGGCGGTCCGGCACCGTACTGGCAGGACTACAGCTACGATGCCAGCGGCAACCGGACCGCCCTCGTCCAGCACGGCTCCACGTCACCCGCCCCGCTGGACCCGGCCCGGATCACCCAGGTCGCGAGCGCGGCGGACGGCGACCGGACATGGTCGGTCGCCCTTTCGAACGGCAGTCTCTGGCTCGGTGCGCAGGCGGCCGACGGGTCCTGGTCGCAGTTCACCGACCTGATGGCCGAAGCCGGCTCCCTGCCGGCCGTCACCGCGGTCTCCGTCGCGGTGAGCGACGGCCGGCTGCAGGTCATGGCGGTCGCCGGCGGCAAGATCTGGCACACCGTCCGGGGTGACACGGGTTGGCAGAAATGGGGCGATGTCTACGGCGCCGTCGGATCCCTCTCCCAGCCCAGCCAGATCGCCCTTTCCGCGACCGCCTCGGGGCTCGAGGTCCTGACCTTCGCGGCCGGCAGGCTGTGGCACACCGTCCGCCGACCGGACGGAGACTGGCAGGCCCAGGGCTGGGGTGACGTCTACGGCGCCGTCGGCACCCTGAGTTCGCCCACCCAGCTGGCGGCGGCGGCCACCACCTCCGGCTTGGAAATCGCTGTGGGCGCGGGCGGCAGGCTGTGGCACACCGTCCGCCGGCCGGACGGGAACTGGCAGGTACAGGGCTGGGGCGACGTCTACGGCGCCACCGGGGAGCTGTCCGAGGCCCAGACCGGCCAGGGCCAGCTGGCACTCGCCAACACCGACGACGGTCTCCAGGTCGTCGCTCTCGCCCAGGGCAGGCCCCGCCACGTCATTCGCAACAGCACGGGTGAATGGTCCAGTTGGGGGGACGTCACCGGCGCCGCCGGCCAGCTCGATCCGGTCAGCAGCGTCAGCGCAGCCGGGCTGGGCGCCGACCTCAAGGTCATCGCCGCCGGCTCGGGCAAGGTCAACCTGACTGTTCGCAACGGTGCAACCAAGTACTGGTCGTTCTGGTCTGCCGTCCCGGCCTTCGTGACGGTCAACGGCAACACCACCCAGACCTTCGGAGCCGCCAGGAGCACCAACACCCCCACCCACGCGCCCAACACCGGCGGCGGAACTGGCGGGCCGCACGCCTTGCTCAACTCCACCACGGTCACGCCCAGCGGGACCAAGGCCGTCAGCTACCAATACGACGCCAGGGGCAACACCACCGCCATCACCGACACCGGCGGCACCACCAACCTGACCTGGAACGGAGAAGACAAGCTCAGCTCCGTCACCAGGACCGGCCAGGCCGGCGCCACCAGTTACCTCTACGACGCCGACGGCAACCAACTGATCCGTCGCAACCCCGGCAAGATCACGCTCAACCTGCCCACGGACGAGGTCACCCTCGACACCGCCACCGGTGCAATGAGCAACGTCCGCACCGTCGGTGGAGGCGGCGGCCTCACCTACACCCGTGTTACAGCCTCCATCGGCGGTGGCACGGCAGTCATCCAGGCCGCCGACCCGCATGGCACCAACGGCGTGCAGATCGCCATGGACGGCCCCCAGTCGGTCACCCGACGCCCGACCGACCCCTTCGGCAACCCGCGAGGAGTCCAGCCCAATGCTTTCGCCTGGGCCGGAACCAAGGGCTTCGTCGGCGGAAGCAAGGACGACACAACCGGCTTCACCAACCTGGGAGCCCGCCAGTACGACCCGAGCACCGGCCGCTTCATCAGCCCGGACCCGATCCTCGACCCGACCAACCCACAGCAGTGGAACGGCTACGCGTACAGCGAGAACGACCCGATCAACCTGAGCGACCCCAGCGGTTACAAGTCCGAGGAATGCGGGACGCTGTACGACTGTGGGTCGGCGGGCACGATCACCATGAAGAACACCGCCGAGACCACATCAACCTACGTGGCCGAGAATGCCCAGATTCGGAACTACGAGGCGACCCTTTCAGCGACTCTGGGCCCCGTTGCACAGCGCAACTGGATCCGCGAACAGACCAGCAAGAACAACGCCTCGATGTACGGCTGGGGCAACGGCGTCAAGAAGAAGTCCACATTCGAGAAGCTCGGAGATCTTAGCGACGGTCTCAGCCTTGTCGGTGGCGGCGTCGTCGCCGACGTCCTCGCGGCCGGTTCCCACCTCGGCAGGCAGCAGTGGGGGGAATTCGGCTGGGACGTCGTCGGAGCCATCCCCGCTGCTGGTGACTGGGCCAAGGCAGCCCACCTCAAGAACAAGGCCGACGAGCTGGCCAGTGCCGCCATCGCATGCGAGCGGCACAGCTTCCCCCCTGGCACGCTCGTCCTGATGGCGGACGGCACCACTCTCCCCATCGAGGACGTGAAGCCCGGCGATGCCGTCACGTCGACCGACCCCCAAACCGGTGAGACGGCTTCCAAGCCGGTCACCGCAAAGATCGTCACCCCCGACGACGCCGAGTTCACCGAACTCACCGTCACCGACGCCAGCGCGTCGACGACCATCACCTCCACCTCCCACCACCCCTACTGGGACGAGACCGCCCAACGCTGGATCCCGGCAGCGGAACTCCAGCCGGGCCACCACCTCACCACCCCCGACCACACTCCCCTGACCGTCCTCTCCAGTCACACCTACACCACCACCCCCCAACGCGCGGACGACCTCACCGTCGACGACCTCCACACGTACTATGTGCTCGCAGGGGCGACTCCGGTCCTCGTTCATAATTCGAATAGCGAATCCTGCCCGATCGTATTCGCAGTAAATTCCGCCGGCGAGGCGACAGCCCTGCCAGTGCACGAGATTGACTCATCAGCGCACGCACCGCAGGCAGAGAACTTCCTGCGGGCAGTAGCGGACGGGGCGCCGGCAATTGTGACGAAGAGAAGTGGAGGAGAAGCAGCGGCCAGGGCAGCACGCCGCCAGGCGCAGGCGCACGCACCTCGCCCTCGGCGGTTTGCAGGGAACGCAACCTGGGAGGAGTATCCTTTCGCTTCAACAGTTGAGGGAGGACAGGGTGCGACGCTGACCCTTTCCCCAGGATCGATCAACTCCAGCCATGGAAACTCACTGAAAAACTTCTACCGAGACGCCAATATTAGCCCCGGAGATCAGTTTGCGGTCAGGGTTCGCTAAGGAGGAAATAGAGTGCTAGAAAATCTGCTCACGGCACTTTGGCGCGAAGTCGAACTACTCGACCTTCCTGTCGCTACTGATAGAGCGCCTGGGGTTGCGGCCAGAATCCTGGAAAACTACTTCAGTAAGTCAGTGCCACCAGAGGTTGCCGGGTGGTTTGGTGCATGCAACGGCATTATTCACCGACCCGGACAGACTCAAAACGATGCCGCTCTAATTCCCGGATACGAGCCGCTTTCAATTGAAGATTCAGCCTCAATCATGGCCGAGCACCCGCACGAGAGCATTCTGCTTTCCGATTTCTACCCACTCCTGGCGTCTGGTGGAGGTGACTTCTATGCAGCCTCATGCGACCAAGATGCCGGACTTTCCTATGTTGTGAGCGTAGTAGTTGGTGAAGAATCAAGAATTGCCTACCGGAGCATCACCCAGATGGTCGAAGGCTTCGTCCAATGCTACCGGGACGGGGTATTCTTTCTTGACAGCGAGAGAGTGCTCCAGGCCGACGATGAAGCATGGATTCAACGAGAGCGAGCAGCTATCGGCGATTCTCTGCCGTAATCTTCAACGGCACGTATTCCTTTAGAGAAACATCGAGATTGGCGAGAGGATTAACGAAGCGCGCGTCGTCGCTACCGATCAATGACGCACACAATCGTTGGCTTCACGATATTTGGGATCGTCGTTTCCTAAGAATCTAAGTGGCCCCACCGGATCAATTCTGGTGGGGCCACTTGATCGTTTGACGTCACCTGTTGACGTCACCGAGTGGAGACCAAGATCCCACCTCCCGGCGGATCGTCACCGTCGTTGCGAACGGCGGGACCGGTCTTGGCGTTGCCCAGGGCGTTGCCGAGGAGGTCGATGGCGTTGCGTTGGATGCGGAGTCGGACGTGGGTGTAGACGGTGGCGGTGACGCCGATGTGGGCGTGACCCAACAGCTCCTTGATGACGACGAGTTCGATGCCCTGGTCCAGGAGCAGGGTGGCGGTGGTGTGTCGGAGGTCGTGGAAGCGGATCCGGCGAAGGCCGGCTTGGTGGAGCAGAGTGGCGAAGCGTCGGTTGAGGGTGCTGGGTTCGACCGGGAGCGTGGTGTTGGGCGCGGTGAAGATGTAGCCGTGGGGGTTCCAGCGCAGTCCCGCGGTCTCGTGCTCGGCCTGCTGGTCGACGCGGTGCTCTTGAAGGGCTTGGATGCAGGCGACGGGTAGGGCGATGCGTCGTTCGGAGGCTTGGGTTTTGGTGGGGAACAGCACGAGGCCGTTGTCGCTGGTGCGTTGGAGTGAGCGTCGGATCACGGCTGTGCCGGCGTTGAGGTCGATGTCCTCCCAGGTGAGGCCGAGGAGTTCGCCCCGCCGGAGGCCGGTGTGGAGGGCGAGGTGCACCACGGAGTGGAGCGGGTGGTCTGGGGCGGCATCAAGCAGTTGGCGGGCCTCTTCTGCGGTCAGTGGCTCGAACCGTCGCGGTCGGGGTGTGCCGAGGCGAACGTTGCGGGCGACGTTGCGTGGGATCTCCTCTTCCTGGACGGCGTGCTCCAGGGCGGTCTTGAGTACGGTGTGGATGTAGGTGAGCGTGAGCGCGCTCAGCACCCGTCGGCAGCAGTCACCCACAGCGCAGCATCGTTGTTTCGCCGCGGGCCGCTGGTGGTCGGTGCGGCGGGCGCAGCACTGGCAGCGGGTGCGTAGGCCGTCGAGCCAGGTGCGGATGTCCCTGGCGGTGAGCTTGGAGAGCTTCTTCGCACCGAGGCCGGGGATGATGTACAGGCGGGCGACGGCGGCGTAGCGGGTATGCGTGGTCTCGCGCACGCGGTGCACCGCGACGGTCTCAAGCCAGTACGTCATCCAGTTGCCGACGGTGCCTTGCGCATGGACGACCGGAACGCCGCGGTTGCTCGCGGCCTTGGCGTCGGTGAGCTTGTCCATGGCCTGCTGGCGGGTCCTGCCGTAGACGTGGAGGCGCTGTCGGTTGCCGTTGGCGGCCAGGACGTAGGCGGCGGCTTCCCATCGGCCGTCCTTGCGTTGGAACACGGTTCCTTCGCCATTGGCGCGGTTCTTCTTCTGGGCTGTCATCAGGCTGCCTCCTCCAGTCGGGAGGCCACGAACGAGCGGTACGAGCCGTACGGGATGCGGCGGGCCCGGCCGATGGTGATTGAACGCAGCCGGTTGGTACGGATCAGGTCGTAGACCGCCGAGCGGCCGAGCCGCAGCCGGGCCATGACCTCGGGGACGGTCATCAGGTCGTCGTCGGACACGGCTCGCCTCCCGCTCGTTCGAGGGCCTGGTCGAGGGCGGCGCGCCAGCGGACGCGTTCGGCGACGGCGCGCAGGAGGCGGGTGGCGAGGGGCGCCATGTCGGGGTCGCCGGGCCGGACCGGTTCCCAGAGGTAGCGGTGGGGTTCGGTGCGGGCGGCGGTGTCGCCGAGGACGTCGAGGACCCAGGCCCGGCGTTCGGCGCGGTGGTCTGCGAGCGTCTTGCCGGCGGTGGTCTCAGGATCCCCCGAGAGCCGGGCCGCAAGATCCAGCTGAACGAGGGCAAAGGGTCCTCGGACCTGCTGGAAGCTGTCGTCCTTCGGAGAGCGACGGGGATACAGCTCCAAGCCTTCCACGCGCCCCAGGACGGTGCGTGGGCCAGGGCACACGAGATCCTCGCGCGGCGGGTTCGCGACCTGGGGGGTGAGGTCCGGGAGTGGGCCGGTCGCGCCGGTGTCGAACTCAGGTGTGACGGCCCGGGCTGGCTGCTGAGCGCGACTGTCACCGGCGAGGGAACCAACCCGGGGAACCAGGACGAGTGGGTCTGTTCGTACGTCGAGCGCGTCGTGGTGGTTCCCTTGTTCCAGCCCACTCCGTCCCTCCAGCTGTCGGCGACCGACTTCGGTTCCGGACGCCCCTCGGAGGACGGTCGGCCCATTCGGTTGCGCATGCCTGACTGACGTGCCGGCGGATGTTGTCGTGTCAGCCGGCCAGGGTGAGTTCATGCGCCTGATTCCCTCCGGGCTGCCGTCACTCGGACATGAGTGACGGCAGCCCGGACAGCGTCCCTGGGAACCGCACGTCGGCGGACGAGGGCCCTCACCTCACGCGAGGGCCCCGCCCGAGGGCCCGGACGTCAGCGCACGGACTGCGCCACGCGCTGCGCCGGGACGCCCTTCCGTGCACCCGTCGCGCCGGCGGCGGCCGTCGGCTCGGCCGCGGCCGGGGCCGCGCCCAGGGCGGTGCCGCGGGTCTCCTCGGCCCACAGCACGCACACCAGCAGACCGAGGGCCGTCGTCCCGGCCGCGATCAGCATCGTCGGCCCGGTGCCGAGCCCGGTCAGGGACAGCGGCAGCAGGTAGGTGCCGACGGCCGCGCCGATCCGGCTCACCGAGGTGGCGACGCCGACGGCGGTGGCCCGGATCTCGGTGGGGAACAGCTCGTTGGGATAGGTCCAGTCGAGCACGTTCGGTCCGCCGCACAGGAAGGCGTAGGCGCACAGCGCGGTGAGCGCGACGGCGGCGGGGGCGGTGGGCCACACCCCGAGCAGGGCGAGCGGGACGGTCATCAGGGCGAACGACCAGATGATCACCGGCCTTCGGCCCCGGGTGTCGATCAGGCGCAGCGCCGGGTAGCAGCCGAGCAGGAAGACAAGGCTGATCAGGCCGGTGCCCAGGGTGTCCATCACTGTGCCGCCCGGCATGCCGAAGGACGAGAGGATCTGCGGGCCGAAGGTGAGCATCGCGAAGAGCGGGCCGACCTGGCAGAGGAAGAACAGGCCGCAGAACAGGGTGCGGCGCCGGTAGGGCGGGGTCATCAGCAGGCGCAGGCCGCCGGGCCCGGCGGCCTGCTCGGGGTCGGGCATCAGCTCCCGACCGTCGACCCGCACGCCGAGGTGCTTCTCGACCACGCGCACGGCGTCACCGACCCGCCCGTTGGCGGCCAGCCAGCGCGGGGACTCCGGCGAGCCGCGGCGGATCACCAGGAAGACGACGCACAGCACGGTGGAGCTGGCCAGCATCCAGCGCCAGCTGCCGGGACCGGCGAGGCGCAGGAAGGCGTAGCCCGTCACGTAGGCGAGGACGGAACCGGCGTACCAGGCGACGATCTGCTGACCGAGCAGCCGCCCGCGGTGCTTGGCCGGCAGCCACTCGGCGAGCAGCGAGGTCGCGATGGGGTAGTCGGCGGCCACGGCCATGCCGAGCACGAAGCGCAGCAGGGCGATCGCCCACACCGTGTCCACCCAGAAGGAGAGCACCGAGCAGGCGACCATGACGAGCAGGTCGGCGGTGTACATCACCTCCCGGCCGATGCGGTCGGTCAGCACGCCGAAGAGCGCGCCTCCGACGAACATGCCGACCAGCGCGGCGGCGCCGATCAGGCTGACCTCGGCGGTGGAGAGGCCGAGTTCGGGGCGCATCCCGATGAGGGCGACGCCGACGATGCTCAGGATGTAGCCGTCGAGCAGCGGCCCACCGGAGCAGGCCAGGGCCAGTCTGCGGTGGAAGGCGGTATACGGGGCGTTGTCGATGGTGCTGGACATGGGTCTTCGGGTCCTCCGGAGCGCACGGTGTGCTCCCGCACGGTGTGCGCCGGGTAGACGGCAGGGATCGGCACCGCCCGGCGGGTGGTGCCGTCGCCCGGTGTGAGCAGGCGACCGTCCACGGTTGCCCGGGCAGGGAGGGGGCGCCACCGGGCCGAAGGTCAGGCGAATTCGTGACCAAGGTCCGAAGCGGACGGGCCCTCCGCCCGTGCCGCCGCGGCCCCCGTCCAGTCCTGCCGGGCCCGGGACCGCCTCGCCCCGCCCCGCCGCCTCACAGGTGACCCTCCTCACTCGGGAGCACCTTCCGGGGCCTTTGCGGGCCTTTCCGTCCGTCCGTGCGCGGGGGTGTGCACGCGGCGCGACGGGGTCGAGCGGGCCGGCCCGGGTCCGGCGGGTCTGGCTCTCGCCAGGCCCCGGCGGGGGTGTTGTCACAGGGGACTGCCAGCATTCTGCCCATGCTCGCCACCTGTCCTGACCAGCGCCGTAACGACCCGTCGGACCTGCCCGGCCTGCGGGGTGAGTTCGAGGTGCACCTGACCGTGGGGCCGGGCGCCGCCGAGGCGCTGGCCGCGTGGGCCGCCGACCACGGCCTGAAGTTCACCCACATCCTGCTGGCCCGGGGCACGATGCCCTCCCAGCCGATGCTCACCCTGCGCGCCCGCGGCACGCTGGAGGAGACGGCTGCGGCGACCGCCCGCACCGCCGAGCGGCTGGCACGGGCCGGGTTCGCCGTCCTGCGCACCAAGATCGAGGCCACGCCGTGGGCCGAGGGCGTCCCCGCTACGGACGGCGACGCCGCGGCGCACGGGACGCACCGGTACTTCGAACACCACCTCAAGCTGTGCCTGCCGCCCGCGACACCCGTCGGCCCGGCCTCTGCCGACAGCCCCGCTCACACCGCCCTGGCCGCCCTCGCCGTGCGGCACGGCGCCCACCTCTCGCACAACCCGCGCCGCACGCGCGAGGACGGCCACCGCGAATGGTTCGTCACCCAGCGGTGCCGCCACGTCGGCCTGGCCACCGCCGGCCGGCGCCTGGACGCGCTGCTCGCGGACCTCGCCACCGCCGGGCACCGGGTGCTGTCGGCGGAACGCGAGTTCGTCGCCGTCGACAGCGACGAGGCCCTGGACGCGGGCTGGATCACCGAGCACGACCACCCGGCCGGGCCCCGCGAAGCAGCGACCGAACCAGCAGAAGCAGCAGAAGCAGCACGAGAAGGAGGTCCGCGATGACCGACGACCAGTCCGCGCCGTCCGCCCAGTGGGCAGAGTTGGAGTACGGGCCCTGGCAGGGCGTGCGGCTGCCCCGCAAGCCCCCGAGCGAGGAGGTCCGCGAAGACCTCGACCTGCCCCGCAGCATCCACCCCATCGACGACAAGGCGGTCACCCAGCAACCCGTCTTCGACCCCGCCCTCGCCGGGTACAGCCGGGCCCTGCGCCCGAGCGAACCCGCCTTCACCCACCCGGAGCTCGCCCGGCGCTGGCTCGCCGCCCGCAGGACCGCCCTCGACACGGTGCTGTCCGCCGTCGCCGCCTCCCCGTGGGCCGAGCATCTGGTGCTGCGCGGAAGCGTCCTGCTGCGCGCCTGGTACGGCGAGCTGGCCCGCGAGCCCGGGGACCTGGACTTCGTGGTCCGCCCCGTCGACTGGCAGCTGGAGGACCCCCGCACCGACCGCATGCTGAACGAACTCGCCACCGCCGCCGACCACCTCTCCACAACAGGCGGCGACGAGCAGCGTACAGGGGTGCGCCTGCACGCCGACCAGGCGCTCAGCGACGAGATCTGGACCTACAGCCGCATCCCCGGCCGCCGGCTCGTCCTGCCCTGGACGGCGCCCGGCGTGCCGGGCGGCACTGTCCAGCTCGACTTCGTCTTCACCGAGCACCTGCCCGTCGAACCGCAGTCCTACCGACTCCCCGGCGTCACCGGCCCGCTGCTCACCGCGACGCCCCAGCTCTCGCTGGCCTGGAAGATCCTCTGGCTGGTCTCCGACAACCACCCCCAGGGCAAGGACCTCTACGACGCCGTCCTGCTCTCCCGCACCGCCGAGGTGCCCTACGACCTGCTGCGCGCCGTCTTCGCCCAGGCCGACGAGGGCTCCTGGTGGTCCCGGTCACCGGTGCTGCCGCACCACATCGGCGAACTCGAGGTCGACTGGGACGAGTTCGCAAAGGACCACCCGCAGTTCGCCGAGCCGGTCGAGGAGTACCCGGCGCAGCTGCTCGCCGCCCTCGGCACCACCTTCGCCGGACGCACCGAGTACGCGCTGCGCGCCCACTGGCTGGCACCGCTGATCGGTGAACTGCGGCCGGTACTGGCGGAGGAGGGCGTGGACGCCGTCCTGCGGCACACCTCCGCGCAGCACATGGGGACCGTCGACTCCCTGGTGCTCGTCTGCGAGCTGCTCGGCCGCGACCTCGACGCCGCCCGGAGGGCGTGCGCGGGCTCGCGGACGCCGCCGAGCGCTTCGCCGCCCAACGCGCCGCCGACTGACTCCTGCCCGGCAACGCCTCGACCATCCGTCACCTCTCGTGACCGGTGCCCGGCGACGCGCCCTACAGGTGTCCCTTCCCCGGGTCTCGGTCCGGGGAAGGGACATCGATCCTTTTGGCGCCGTCCCCTCCGGGATACCTGTTCTTGACACCCCGGGTCAGATTGGACGGGCGGCCTCGGCTGCCGCAAGGGGTCAATTTTCACGAAGCGGCGACACGCTGCTCCTCCGCTCCCGAGCCGCCGTCAGCATCGATGCGTTCGACCTCCCCGTACCGGGCGTAGCGCTTGTCCGGGGAGCCGTCCCGGAAGACGAGCCAGGCCCAGGTGGGAGAGTCGAACTCCATGACCGTCTGGATGAAGGTGCCGGCCAGGGGGTCCGCACTGTCCTGCACGAACAGGCGCTCCACGCGCCTGTCCAGCCCGCGCATGTAGGGCGCGCCGGGGTCCTCGTCCGCCTTCCGCTCCCAGGTCGCCGCCATCGGCGGGGATTGGAGCAGCAGGCTCTCGCCGACGTCGATCGCTCGCCATTGTGCGGCGAGGGGAAGGTTCCAGATCGACAGTCCCAGCAGGACGATCAGGAGCGACCCGATGGCGGCGATCCGACCTCGGCGGGATTTCGGCGCAGTCAATTTCATGTCGGATCCATCGGGAGAGGAGTTCGGGAGGGTCAACCTCGGGCAGGTGGAACCTTCCGTAGCAGGTCTCCCCCGGCGCAGGATTGGTCCTCGTCCTCGACCAGGCAGAGATTGATGCCGGCGGTGTCCTTCGCGATCTTCGCCAGGACGGAGCAGGCGAGCGCTTCGGCTCTGCTGCTGGGGCGCAGGTCGATGGCCGAGCCCTGTGGGTCGCTCGTCCGCGCCACGCTGGTGTGGTCGCCCAACAGGAGCCACTTGCCGCCGGAGAGGGCTTGGTCGCATCCATCCTGGACCGCGACGACCTCTGGGAGTTTCTCCGCGCGAAAGGTGTCTCCCGGCTCGATCACGAGTCGCGCGCCCTTCGGGTTGCTCCATGTCCCGACGATGTCGTTCTGGGAGGCTTCGAAGGACGGGCCTCCGGCCGAGCAGCCGCTCGCCAGCAGTGCCGAGATCGCGAGTGCGCAGGAAGAACGTATGGACAGGACAGACCGCACCGCCATGCTTCCCCCCTCCGGTCGGCCTGTGAAGCCTATCCGGGTGGGGTGTTTCAGTTCAGGGCATGCGGCAGGGTGGTGCGGACCCAGCGTTCGGGTTCGGAGAGGTGGGGGGTGTGGCCGGCGTGAGGGTAGACGTGGCGTTCGGGTTTGGGGAGGGAGAGGTCGATCAGGTCGAGGATTTCGCCGTACATGGGGGCGCTGTCGTCGCTCTGGGTGAGGAGGACGCGTTCGGTGAAGCGGTTGAGGGCGGTGAGGTCGAGGTCGAGGGCGTCCGGGTCGCGGAGTTCGTCGAGGTAGGTCGGGGCGTTGCGGATGTAGGTGTGGCGGACGGGGGCGGGGAGTTGTTCCCAGGCGCCCGGGCCGAAGGCGATGGTGTTGGCGTAGAGCTCGGCCGCGGCCGCTGATTCGGCCTGTTCGAGGAGTTCGCGGACCGCCGAGATGCGTTCGGCGAAGGCGACGCCGAGGGGGCGGAGTTCCGGGTCGGCGAGGAGGGTGCCGGTCGCGGGTGGTTCGTGGACGGTCACGCCGCGCAGCAGGTCCGGGCGGGCTGCGGCGAGGCGGAGGGCGATCAGGCCGCCGTAGGAGTCGCCGCAGACGTAGGCGGGTGCCAGGCCGAGTCCGATGATCAGGCCGGCGAGGTCGGCGGCGTCCTCGTAGACGGAACCCTGGGTGAGCAGGTCCTCGCTGCGGCTGTGCCCGCGCCGGTCGTAGGAGACGACGGTGGTCTCCTCCGCGAGCCCCGGCAGTACCCGCACCCAGCTGTCGGCATCCGTCCAGGAGCCGTGCACCAGCACCACCCCCGGTCCGGCGCCCCGGGTCTCGTAGTACAGCGACACGCCGTTCACCCTGATCTCGGCCATCGAGAGCCTCCCGACCTCGGTCGTGCACCCTCCAGCCTGACACAGAAGGGGAGGGAGGGGGATCAGATCAGGGGTGGGAAGAGGCCGCGGTCCCAGTGACCGAGCCAGGAGGCGGTCACGGAGGGGAGCGGCAGGTCGGCGGTCGACTCGTCGTACGGGAGGACGGCGGTCGGTGCGAGCCACCCCTCGCCCGGGTCGATGCGGATCCGGAGGACGTGGACGGGACGGCGGAGAGTGACGAACATGCGCAGGTCGGCCGTGGTCGGGGTGTGGGTCTCGTAGTTGTGGTGGACGGTTCGGCAGATGGACTTGATGTCGGTGTCGGCGAGGAGGAGGTACCGGCTGCCCGGCCCGAGGTTCACGCAGAGCCTGCGGCGCGCGGTTTCGCGGTACGGGTACGGGAGCGCCTGGTGGTTGTCGACATGCAGCCCCAGGTGGAGTCCGGTGGCTGGGTCGGTGTGGGTCGAGGCGAGGCCGGGTCGGTCGGTGGTCTCACCGAGGGTGACCGGGAAGGCGTCGCCGAGCATCTCGACCAGGGCGGTGGCGGTGGGGACGTCGAAGACGGTGTCCGGTACGCGGAAGAGTTCGACGAGCCCGCTGTCCCGGGTGAAGATGCTCGGCGCGAACCGCTCCGGATGCCCGTCCGGGAGCGGTTCCCAGACCTCGTCCGGGACGGCGACGGTGGTCTCGTACCCCGGCTGGAGGGTGCGGCGGCGGACGCCCGCGATCTCGCAGCGCGCGTGCAGGCGGGCGGGGTCCTGGAAGGCGATGGCGGCGGGGTGCATGGGGTCGGATCCTTGGGAGTTCAACCGGCGAGCGGTGGTGGTGGGGTGGCGGCGGGGTCGAGCAACATCCGGACCCAGACCCGTTTTCCGGCCCCCTTGCGGGTGACGACCCCGAAGTCGAAGGCGAGTTGGCGGACGAGGTCGATGCCCCGCCCGCATTCGCTGAAGCGGCGCGGTGCGCGGGGGTGGAGCGGGAGGTCGTGCCGGGGGTCCCATACTTCGAGCCGGCAGTCGCCGTCGAACTCCTGGAGGTGGAGCCGGACTTCGCCCTGGCCGGAACAGGCGTGGACGACGGCGTTGGTGACCAGTTCGGAGGCGATGAGGACGAGGTCGTCGACCCGTTCGCCGGACCACCCCCAGGCGGTCAGTTGGTCACGGATCTGGCGCCGGGCGGTTCGCACCGAGGTGCTGTGATCGACAAGTTGGGCCTCCCAAGTACGGAGGACGGGTCTACTCAAAGTGGACATGGCGAGGCCGCCTTCAGGAGCGTGTCCAGTCGGTCACTTTGAGTGTGGATCCTCGCGAATCGAAAGCGCAACAGAACGCCGTAGAAAATCGGTGGATCTTGAAAGCAGCTTGAGCACCGACCGCGCCTGGGGCAAGACTGGGCCTCAACATCCGATGGGAGGGACCCACTTGACCACCGACCTCTCCACGATCCGGCAGATCAGACTCGGCGACGAACTGCGAGCCCTGCGGCTGGAGCAGAACAAGAAACTCCTGGAGGTCACGAGCGGTCTGGAGGGTTGGAGCGCCGCCCGCCTGAGCAAGATGGAGCGTGCCGAGCAACCCGTCGGCCCCAAGGACCTCGCGACGCTCCTCGACTACTACGGAGTGACCGGCGCGGACCGGGAGTACTTCGAAAACCTGCTGGGCAGTGGCCCGACGCGGCAGTGGTGGCGGAACCTCGACTACGCCGAGGCGATCACGCCGGCCTTCGCGGAGTACTTGGCCCTCGAAGCCGAGGCGTCGCACATGCTGAACTACTTCCCTGCGGGATTCCCGGGCCTGGTACAGACCGAGGGGTACGCCAAGGAGATGATCGCCGCCGGGCTCGACTCCCCCAACGAGGAGCGCGTCGAGGCCGGGGCCGAGGTCCGGATCCTTCGCCAGCGTCGTCTCACCGAGAGGCCCACACTCACCCTTGAGGCCTACTTCGGTGAGGTCGCACTGCTGATCGCCGGGGACGAGAGCATCATGGTCGAACAGCTCCGGCACGCCATCAAGGTCGCCCAATTCCCCAATGTGACTCTGCGCATGGTGCCTTTGAGTGCCGGACGACCTGGCATCCTGTCCTCCGGTCTCACGCTCCTGCGGTTCCCCGACGATACCGAAAATGGCTTCGTATTCATCGAGGCCGTCGGCGGTATGCTCCCGCGTAGGACGGGACGCGACGTACGCCGGGCCGAGCGCGCCATCAGCCGTGTCAAGCAGAACTCGTTGTCCCCGGAGGACACCATCGCCGCCCTTGAACGTAAGTTGGAAGAGCTGACGTGAGCGAGAAGCACAACCCCTACGACCACGATCCCGCTGATGCACGCTGGGTGAAGTCCCCGTTCTCCGGCGACGGCAACGGCGACTGCGTGATCGTCGCTCGCTTCCCCAACGGGGACGTCTGGGTCGGCGACGACAAGAACCCCGATCGCCCGCACCTCGCGTTCGACCGTGCCGAGTGGGCCGCCTTCGTCAAGGCGATCGAGGCGCAGGCCCCCAACTTCACGGTCTGACGAAGCGACACACGACGGAGTGAGAAGTCGGATCCACCGACTTCTCACTCCGTCGTCTCATACCCGCGCCAGGCGCAACTGCTCCGACCGCCACGGAGGCGGCTCCGCAGGCCCGTTGAACCACACCCGGACGTCCTCGCCCTCGCGGACGGGGAGGGCCGGGAAGTCGTTCGGCGCGTGCTCGGTGCGGTGGACGGCGTGGGACGGCCCCAGATGCCGGGCGGCGTACGCATCGAAAGCGGCCGCGTCCGGGGGGTGGCAAACGGTGGCGAGCACTTCCACATCCGTAGGAACAAAGCCCGGGCCGCGCAGCAGGAACACGTCGTCGCTGTCGAGCATGGTCGCGTTCGCCGCCTCGCGGTGCCGCCGCCACACCGGGCCGCCGTAGAACGCCTCCAGGGAGCGCCGGCGGCTCGCCATGTCGGGGAACGAGCGCAGCCAGACGAAGCGGTCCGGGTCGTCCAGGTCGCGGAACCGGCCGCCCACCGCGATCCCGGCCGCCTCCTGCCCGGTCACGAACTCCCGCTCGAACAGCTCGATCAGGGTGTCCCGCGCGCCCGGGTGCAGGGTGTAGCGGCGGAGTTCAACGATCTGCGACAAAACGAGCGGCGCGCTCACAGGCCGCCCACCGCCGGGCCGGTGCGGGTGAAGTCCATGACCCAGTTGAGCTCCCACGTCGTCCCTCCGTCCAGCGAGAACTCCTGCTCCCACCGCGCCGCGTCCGGGCCGAGCCGGTGCCAGGTGAAGTGCACCCGGATCGGCCGGCCCTCGTACGTGTCCTCGCCGTAGAAGTCGCCCCGGTCCCCGGCGAAGCCGCCGACCACGGGCGGGTCGAGCCGACCCGTGCGGCTGTCGGACCAGTAGATCGACCACTGCTCGCGCTCGCGGTCGAACAGCCGCAGGGTCGCGCCGCTGCGGCCCAGCGTGGGGAAGGTGAGCTCCTCGATGTTCCCCGCTCCCCCGAACAGCGAACGGACCACCGTGCGCCCCGGGAACTCGGCCCACTCCCCCGAGGCGGGGTCGAGCGGGGTGGTGAGACGGCGGTTGGCCACGTCCCAGCTGCCGTGGAAGAAGTCGAAATCGTTCATGCGCCGCAGGTTATGGACATTCCACTGACATCCTCTGTCAGTGGAAACGTGCCGAGTCGCGGATACTCGACGCCATGCGCGCGAGCCGACTCGTCACCCTGCTGCTCCTGCTCCAGAACCGGGGCCGGATGACCGCCCGGCAGCTCGCCGAGGAGCTGGAGGTCTCCGTCCGGACCGTCTACCGGGACGTCGACGCCCTCGCCGCCGCCGGGATCCCGCTGTACGGGGACGCCGGGCACGCGGGCGGCTACCGGCTGCTCGACGGCTACCGGACCCGCCTCACCGGGCTCACCGGGGACGAGGCGCAGGCGGCCTTCCTCACCGCGCTGCCCGAGGCCGCCGCCCAACTCGGGCTCGGGGAGGCCCTCGCGACCGCTCGGCTGAAGCTGGACGCGGCGCTCCCCGCAGCCCTCCGCGAACACGCCGGGCGGATCCGGCAGCGCTTCCTGCTCGACGCGCCCGGCTGGTACGGCGACGCCGACCGCGCGCCGCACCCGCACCTCGGGGCCGTCGCCACCGCCGTGTGGGAGCGGCGGGCGGTGCTGCTGCGCTACCGGCGCTGGCGGGCGCCGGAGGAGATCGAGCGGCGGGTCGAACCGTACGGGCTGGTGCTGAAGGCCGGGCGCTGGTACCTGGTCGCGGGCGGGGCGTCGGGGCTGCGGACGTACCGCGTCGACCAGATCCTCGGCCTGCGCCTGCTGGAGGAGGAACCAGTCACCACGCCGCCCGCCGGGTTCGACCTCGCCGCCCACTGGCGCGCGTACGTGGCCGACTTCCGCGCCCGGCTGCACACCGGGGAGGCACTCGTCCGGGTGACGGCGGAGGGCGCGCGACGCCTCGGCCTCACACTTTCGGGTGGTGATGAATGGACGGAGGCCCGGGTGCCGATCGAGTCGGTCGAGCACGCGCACGGGGAGTTCCTCCGCCTGGGCGCGGATGTCGAGGTGCTGGCGCCGACGGAGCTGCGGGAACGCATCGCCGCCACCGTCCAAAAGCTCGCTGCCCGCTACGACGCGTCGTAGCGGGCAGCGGGACTTATCTTTCGGCGGGAATCACCCCTCGGTGATCTCCAGCGTGAGCGGTCCGCCCGGGACGGGCTGCCCGCCCGGGGTGCCGTAGCCGGTGCTCAGCCAGCTGGCGTCGCTGACCTCGAAACCGACGGTATAGGTGCCCACCGCGATCCCGTACGGGACGGGGACGAAAAGCATGGCCTTCCCGTCCGGGCCGACGGTCGTGCCACTGAAATTCTGACCCACGACCTTGCCCGTGCTGTCGTACAGGTAGCACCAGTACCCGTTGACCGGGGCGACGGGAGCGACCACCTGCGCGTACACCACGACGGAACGGTTGAACGCCTGGCTCTGCGGGATGCTGGTGACGTTCAGCGCCGCCGAAGTCACCGTCGGCGGCGTGGTGTTCGCGACGGCCCGGACCTGCACGCCGATGCCCGGCGCGGAGAAGTCCGAACCGTAGAGGGCCACGTTCCCGGCGCCGTCCGTGATGGCCGCCCCGGTGAGGGCACAGCCGGACGGCGAACCGTTGTTGGACTGGCCGAGCGCGGCCGGGACGGAGTAACTGCCGTCCGGCTCCACGGTCGGGATCGTCGACGAGGCGCCGCACGGGCCGGTCCAGAACAACTGGATCGAGCGGACGCCCCCATGTGCGCCCCAGACGTTCATCGACACCTTGAACGAGGCGGGTCCCTTCCAGGTGTTGAGCTCGTTCGGCGTCGCGGTGAACCCGCCGGCCTGGACGGTCCCGTTGGACGTGACGGTGATCAGCGGGGCGTTGAGCCCGTGGAAGGACTTGGACTGGCCCGCGTTGTTGGTGAGCGTCACCGCGGAGACGCTCCACGTCCCGGCCGGTGCCGTGGAGGGGATCAGCACCGAGACCGAGCACGTCGGGTAGTTGGCGTCGTGCTGGCAGGTCGAGTAGAGCTGCCCGTTGTAGGTGGAGTTCTCGAACGACCCGGTGAGCGTGGCCCCGCCGGGTCCGACCAGCTGCAGCGTGCCCTTCCAGAAGCCAGACTGCTGCTCCTGGATGCCGATGTCGTAGCGCACGTAGGCGTTGTTTCCCGTGAACACGTAGGCGGGGCGCCCGGTGTAGACGGTCGACACGGTCGGCTGGAGCGCCGTCGTCGTCGAGACCTGCGAGGCAGCGGTGAGGACGTTACCGAAGCCGCCGAGGGCGGATCCGGCCAGCACCTGGCGCTGCTGGGTCTGGTCGTGGATCGTCACCAGCGAGACCGCCCACTTCGCGGTGGCGGCGCCCGCGTACCGCGGTACGGCGAAGCGGTACGAGTAGGTGGCGCTCGCCGCGTCGCCGGAGACGAAGTCGGCCCCGTAGCCGCTGCTTCCCTGGAGGAAGGAGACCACGCGGCTCTGGCCGACGTAGGTGTCGGGCGCGTCGCCCTGCTGGCGGATGATGATCGTGCCGCCGTTCTGGCGGGCGTCCGGGTCGGAGGCGGTCACGGTCCAGGTGAGGGTGACCGCGGCCGTCCCGGTGGAGGCGTCGACGGTCGGCTGGGAGAAGCTCAGGGCGGACAGACCCAGCCGGTCGCCGGCGCTGAAGTAGCCGAAGACGTCCGCGACGACGTCGGTGGAGCCGACGTGGTTGTAGAACGCCACCTTGCCGTCCGCACCGACCGGCACCGTGACCAGGTTCGGCACCGTCTGACCCGCCGAGAAGTTCAGGTTCGACGCGGAAGGAACGTTCCTGCCGCTCGGGTAGACGGAGACGAAGCTCTCGGCGGTCGGCTCGGTGACCGTGACGTTGAGAACGACGGCGGTGACGCTCCGGGACGGGATCTCCGAGACCCCGGCGACCTGCAGTCCGATGCTGGCGTTGTCACCCACCTGGGCCTTCACCCCGCCGGTGCCGGTGCCGTCACGGGTGTCCAGCAGTCGCTTCGGCGTCCCCAGCGTCCGGAACACGCCGCCGGTCCGGGGCTCGCCGGAGACGTAGTAGCCGGCGAGGTCGGCGACGACGTCGGTGGAGCCGACGTGGTTGTAGAACGCCACCTTGCCGTCCGCACCGACCGGCACCGTGACCAGGTTCGGCACCGTCTGACCGGGCGAGAAGTTCAGGTTGGAAGCCGAGGGGACGGCGTTGCCGCTCGGGTAGACCGTCAGGAAGCTCTCGCCGGTAGGCCCGGTGACCGTGACGTTGAGGACCACGGCGGTGACGTTCCGGGCCGGAACACCCGCGACACCCGAGACCTTCAGCCCGATGCTCGCGTCCTCCCCCACCTGGGCCCGCACGCCGCCGGTGCCGATGCCCTCACGGGTGTCCAGCAG
>NZ_JZWY01000062.1:0-379 GCF_000966955.1 Streptomyces sp. NRRL S-495 | reverse complement strand
TCCAGCAGCCGGGTCGGGCCGTTGGCGACGAAGGTCGACGCGGCCTTGTCGAGCGTGAAGTAGCCGGCGAGGTCGGCGATGACGTCGGTGGTGCCGACATGGTTGAAGAAGGCCACCCGGCCGTCGGAGCCGACCGGGACGGTGACCTGGTTGGGCACGGTCTGGCCGGGCGAGAAGTTCAGGTTGGAGGTGGTGGGGCGGACCCCGCCGGGAGCGTAGACCGCCAGGTAGCTGTCGCCGGTCGGGTTGGTGACGGTGACGTTGAGGACCACCGCGGTCGGCCTGACCGAGGGGTTCCCGGAGACCTCGGAGACGTCCAGGATCAACGGGCTCTGCCCGACGGGCCGGACGTCGCCGCCGGTGCCGATGCCCTCACGGG
>NZ_JZWY01000061.1:0-3925 GCF_000966955.1 Streptomyces sp. NRRL S-495 | reverse complement strand
CCCTCACGGGTGTCCAGCAGCCGGGTCGGGCCGCTGGGGACGAAGGCACCGGCGAGGTCCTGCTGGCCGGGGAGCGTGCCGCCGGCCAGCTTGGCCGTGGTCTCTCCCGGTGCGGCCGAGGCGGCCGGTGCCGCTGCTGCGGCCGCCGGTGCCGTCGCGGGGCCGGCGGCCGCGGCCGCCGTCGCCAGGCCCGGGAACAGCGTCAGACCGGCCGCCACGGCGAGCACCGCCCAGCGGCCTGACCTCCCGTCAGATCTGGAGCCCCGTCGTCGCGTGAACATGCTTCCCCCATCTCGTCGAACCCCGTCCCGGACGGGCGGAGATCTCGCACGCCTCAACGGGGACGAGACATTGAAGCAGAACGATCACTCGCTTCGCGCACGGGTATTCGAGTGACCTCGGACGCCCGTGGGCGGCCGGGGTCGGGGAAGTCAGAAGTCGAAAACCGCCCCGGTGGTGCGGAGCAGGACGCAGTGGTTGCCGTAGGTGTGCCGGAAGGAGAGCGGGTGGCCCCGGTAGGTGCCGGAGGCGGTGACGGTGTAGGGGTCGTACAGGTCGATGCAGGCACCCGGGTCGACGTCGAGCCGGTTGAGGTCCCCGTTCACGGAGTCGACCAGGCGGCAGGCGGTGACCGGGTCGGGGTGGGTGGTGGCGGTGCCGCCGTAGGGCGGGCACTCGAGGGTGACGGTGCGGGGCGTTCCGCTGGAGGGGGTCTCACCGTGGGCGACGGTGAGACGCAAGCTCGTCCCCAGGGCGAGGACGGTGCTGGGTGAGGTGGTGGCGGCAGTGCCGATGGGGCCGGTGGCGCTCGCGAGACCGGTGGTGAGCAGCGTGGTCGCGAGGAGGGCGAGGGCTCGGGTCGTCTTCACGCCCCGCGCAACGAGCCCCCGGTACCGGCGTCACGGCCGCCCGCCGTACCGGAGTGGGAAGTCGGTGACGCCGACTTCCTGTGCCAAAAAGCGAGGGGAAGGCGAGGGGAAAGCGAGGGGGGAAGCGGACCGACACGACGCGGCCTGCGATGCTCTCCCCCGACCAGTGATCGGATCGGGAGCGGGGGAAAGTGCATGGAGATCGAGGAACACCTGCGGGCACGTGACGAACGGGCGTGGCAGCGCGCCGAGCGTTCGCGGGGGTGGGGGGTGCACGCGCTGGGGCTGCTGGCGCTGGGCGCCTGGTTGTGGGCGATCGGGCTGGCCTTCGTCCCGGCCTCGCACGAGTACCGGAACGGCACGGCGGTGCACTGCGGTTCGCCGGTGTTCCACGACACCCTCGGCAGTTCGCAGTACAACGGCGAGTGCGACGACATCACGGGCAACCGGATGCGCGGAGCCGTCGGCGTCGGGCTGGTGTCGCTGCCGCTCTCGGTGGGCTGGCTCTGGCGGACGCTCCTCCTCCGCGTCGAGCGCATCGACGGCAGCCGGTGAGTGCGACGCCCGGCGGCGGTCGGGGGGCGTGACACCGGCACCTTTCTGCCCCGGCCGAACGCAGCGGTGCCCCTGCCGATCGGCAGGGGCACCGGCGACGTCGCAGGGTCGGTGACCTCGGAACGGCGGATCCGTGCCTACCCCGCGTCGCCGCCGGCGTCGTTGGTGTTGTTGCCGACCTGGCGGCGCTGGGCCTTCTGATAGCTCCGCACCGCCCGGCCCGCGCCGACGGTGGCCGCCGCCACGGCGCGCGTCCACCGGGGACCCCCGCGGTCGGCCCACACCACGCAGACACAGCCCCCGACGACGAGCGCCAGGATCCCGATCAGCACCACACCGATCATGTCGCCCATCCTTAGTTCTTCGTTCTCGTACGGTTGCAGCGATGTTCCCAGGTCCGGCACCGGTTCGGCAGCCCGGCGCGCAAATCGGGCAGGGCGGGCAGGGCAGGCGCGCCGGACGAGAGCCGGCGCGCGGAGTGCCTGCGTGCGCCGGATCGGAAGGGGCGCACCGGAACCGGGCCGGTGGCGGGAAGACCCATGGGGAAGAACAGCCGTGCCCTTCCGGGCACCGGTCAGCCGCCGCCTGGGCCGCCGGGCGGAGCCGCTGACGGCACGGCGGCGCGGATCAGCTGGCGCAGCGCCCCGTAGTACACCTCGTGGTCGGTCACGACGGGCACGATCTCGGCGAGCCGGCCGCTCAGCACCGGATAGGTCTCCGGGTCGAGCGCGGCCAGCGCGGTGCGGGTCGCGGCCCGGGTGGCGGCCGGGTCGCGGTGGTCGACGAAGCTCGCGCTGCCGAGGGTGAGCAGGTACATCCGCCGGTACGCGGTGATCGCCTCCTCGGCGGTCATCCCGGCCGCCAGGCTGTCGGCGAGCTGCGGTTCCACCAGCCGGGCCAGCAGGTTCCGGCCCAGCCAGGGGCGGCTGCCGCGCAGGGCGACGAGCCCGGGGTGGGCGGTCAGCAGCCGGTACAGCGCGGTGAACCGGGTCTCGGTGGCGTCGGCCCAGGCGGTGCCGGGGGCGATCTGCGGGAGCCGTTCGGCGAGGTGGTCGGTGACCAGGTCGAGCAGGCCCGCCAGGTCGGTGCAGCGGCGCTGGAGCGAGGCCACGGAGATGTCCAGGTGGGCCGCGAGCGTCCGGAAGCTGAGGGCGGACGGACCCTGGCCGTCGACGATGGACAGGGCGGCGACCGCGATCCGTTCGGGAGTGGCGCGGTCGAGGGAGGCGGATTGCCGGGGCATGCGGCACAGCGTACGGTACGCCGTACCGGAATGCGGATCCCTGGAGGCGGCACCATGCGACACCAGCTCGGCTACGACGACATCAAGGCGGCGGCGGAGCGGATCGCCGGACACGTCCGGCCGGTGGCCGTCGCGCCCGCCGAGCGCCTCGGGGACGCCAAGGCCACCGGGAACACCGGGAGCAGCGGGAACGCCGAGGGTGCCGAGCTGTGGCTGGCGCTGGAGTACCTCCAGCACACCGGGTCGTTCAAGGCGCGCGGCGCGCAGAACTTCCTCCGCGCCCACCGGGAGGCCGGGACCCTGCCGGACGCGGGCGTCACCATCGCCTCCGGCGGCAACGCCGGGATGGCGTGCGCCTGGGCGGCGCTCCGGCAGGGGGTGCGGGCGACCGTGTTCCTGCCGGCCAACGCGCCGCGGGTGAAGGTCGCCCGGCTGCGCTCGTACGGGGCGGACGTCCGACTGGTCGGCACGGAGTACGCCGAGGCGCTGGCGGCCTGCGAGGAGTTCGCCGCGACCAGCGGCGCGCTGGCGAGCCACGCCTACGACCATCCGCTGATCGCGGCGGGCGCGGGCACCCTGATGGAGGAGATCCACGCGCGGGTGCCCGGCCTGGACACCGTGCTGGTCGCGGTCGGCGGCGGCGGGCTGTTCGCGGGGGTGGCCACGGCCGCCCGGCAGCACGGGATCCGCGCGGTGGCGGTCGAGCCGGAGCACTCCCGGGCGCTACACGCCGCCCTCGCGGCGGGCCGGCCGGTGGACGTCACGGTCGACTCGGTCGCCGGCGACTCGCTCGGCGCCCGTCGGGCCACCGCCCTGGCCGTGGACGCCGCCCGGCCCGACGCGGACGGCCGGGGCGCGCGTTCGGTGCTCGTGCCGGACGAGGCCATCGTCCGGGCCCGCCGGGAACTCTGGGAGGACCGCCGGATCCTGGTCGAGCACGGCGCCGCCACCGCCCTCGCCGCCCTGCTCACGGAGCCGGAGACCAACCGCGACAGCGACGACTACGGCTACCGCCCCGCCGACGGTGAGAAGGTCTGCGTCGTCCTGTGCGGCGCCAACACCGACCCGGCCACGCTCTCGGCCTCGCCCGAGCCGCGCTGAACCGGCCGGTCGGCGGGGCGGCCGAGGCGCCGCCCCACCGACCGCCTACTCCCCCGCCCCACCCCCCAGCCGATCCCCCAGCGACGTCCGCCGGTAGAGCACCTGCCGCCCGTCCCGGGCCCGGGCGACCAGGCCGTTGGCGTGCAGCACCCGCAGG
>NZ_JZWY01000060.1:0-237 GCF_000966955.1 Streptomyces sp. NRRL S-495 | reverse complement strand
TGCTGCGAGACCGCACTCGGCGTGACCCGCAGCCGGCGCGCGAGTTCGACGGTGGCCAGCGGCTCGTCCAGCATGGTGAGCAGCCGGGCCTTGGCCGCCCCGACCAGGGCGGTGAGCGCCGGGGCCTCGACGACGGGCGGGCGGGACCAGAGGGTCGCCACGCCCCGGCAGGGGTACGCCAGCGTGGGCGCGCCGTCCGGGCTGAGCGGCGGCGCCGGCTTGTGGGCGAACACGGAC
>NZ_JZWY01000059.1:0-19428 GCF_000966955.1 Streptomyces sp. NRRL S-495 | reverse complement strand
CACGGACGGCAGGAGCAGCAACCCCCGCCCGGAGGCGAGGACATGGTGCCGGCCGATCATGTCGGCGATGTGCAGGACGCCCCGGTGCCAGCGCAGGGAGGGGTGCATGTCGGCGAAGAGCAGGCGGGCGCCGCCGAGGGCCAGCCGGCGGGCCCGGTAGGTCATGTCGGCCTCCAGCAGCAGCCGCATCCCCGGCCACTCCGGCCGCACCGCGATCTCCCAGTAGCGGCGCAGGAGTTCGCAGAGCGCGTCGCGCAGCCGGCGGACGGCCGCGTCGTCGGCGCGGTCGAGGGCGGTGCGCAGGGGCTCGGGCGGCGGGTCGGGGAGGTGGGTGTCCAGCAGGTCGCGCCGGACCACCGCGGGGGCGGTGCGGCGGACGACGGCCAACTCCTCCTCGAAGGTCGGCGCGAAGCCTTCCGGGCGGGGGGTGAGGAAGTCCGGCACGGTCCGCCGCGCGGCGACCAGGGAGAGCAGCAACCCACTGTCGAACCCGTCGAGTTCACCGAGCGACCGGAGCACGGACCGCCGCCAGGGCAGGTGCAGCGCCGACAGGCCCGGTTCGCGCAGGACGCGCAGGCTGAGCACGGTCTCGTTCAGTGGCGAGAGGGCGAACCGGGTGTCCGCGAGGTCCTCGACGCCCAGCTCGAAGGTGATGACCATGAAGCGCCACGCTACATCGGTTGGCAACGGCGCGCCGCCGGGCCAACCTCCGGGTATGACTCGCCGCCTGCTCCTGCTGCTCACCGTCACCTGCGCCGTCGGCGTGGGCACGATCTACTTCCCACAGGCGATCACCCCACTGATCGCCGCCGGCCTGGACACCTCCGAGAGTTCCGCCGCGCTGGCGGTGACGTTCACTCAGATCGGTTACTCCATCGGCATCTTCCTCATCGTGCCGCTCGGCGACCGAATACCCAACCGCCGACTGCTGACCACCCTGCTCGGGCTCACCGGCGTCGAACTGCTCGCGGCCGGCTGCGCACCCACGCTGCCCGTCCTGCTGGCGGCGAGCGTCGCCGTCGGGACCACCACGGTCGCCGCCCAGGTGGTGTCGCCGATGGCGGCCGGGCTGGTGCCGGTCGACCGGCGCGGGGCGGTGATGGGCACCCTGCTGAGCGGGGCCACCGGCGGCATGCTGCTGGCGCGGACGTTCAGCGGCACACTCGGCGAGTACCTGGGCTGGCGCGCCCCGTACCTGGCGGCGGGGGTGCTGACGCTGGTGCTCGCGGCCGTCCTGACCCGCGCCCTGCCGGACGTCACCGCCGTCGCCCCGGCGGTCCGGCCGTCGTACGGGTCGCTGCTGGTCGAACCGCTCCGACTGCTGCGCGACGAACCGGAGTTGCGCCGCTCGGGCTTCTACCAGGCGATGGTCTTCGGCGGGTTCTGCGCCGTCTGGACCTGCCTGCCGCTGCTGCTCACCGGGCCCGAGTACGGGTTCGGCGCGCAGACGGTCGGACTGATCGCGCTGGTCGGGGCGGCCACGATGGTCTGCACGCCGTTCGCCGGACGGGTGGTGGACCGCCGGGGCGCGGACCCCGTGAACCTGGCCGGACTGCTCGGCGCCCTCGCCTCGGCGGCGGTCCTGGCGGCCGGGGGCGGGGGCGGCGCGGCGGGCCTGGCCGTCCTGGTGGCCGGCACGCTGCTGCTGGACGTCTCGATGCAGTCCGGCATGATCGCCAACAAGACCCGGGTCTACGAGCTCCGGGCCGACGCCCGCAGCCGGCTCAACACGGCCTACATGACCTTCGGTTACCTCGGCGGCAGCATCGCCTCCTGGCTCGGCCTGCGCGCCCACGCCCTGGCGGGCTGGCCGGGCGTCTGCACCCTCCTCGCCCTTCTCACCGGCCTCGCCCTGACCCGCCACCTCGTCGAGGCGCGCCGCCGCCGCACCGTCCCGCCGACGCCCCGCGACCGCCTGCCGGAGCGGCCGCGCGACGGCGGATCCAAGCAGGACGAACAGCAGGCCGAACAGCCGGCCGAACAGCAGGCCGAGCAGCGGAGCGGGCGCAAGCGCGAGCCCACCCCGTAGCGAACGATCCGGCGCGAACGATCCGGAACGCACGGTTCTCCTGTCGTTCACGCGACTCGCCCATTAAGGTCGCGTGCATGACAACATCTCGGGGAGCGGCCGTCCCGGCGCCCCCCGGCCGGCACTCGCCCACGCACCCACGCCCCGCACCGCCCACCCCCGACCGGAGGTCGCCCGTGGCCCGCCTCTACGTCCGCAACGGCATCAACCCCGACGACCCGGACGCGCCCGTGGTGGCGCTGCTCGTCGATCCGGACGGCCCGCCCGGCGAGCGCGCCGTCGCCAAGCTGAGCTGGTACGGGCACGAGGGGGACGGCGCGTTCTTCCTCCTGCCCACCGACGGCTGGGCGGAGCACGCCCTGGACGGGGACCGCCTGACCGTCGCGGTGGCCGCGTACCCGTTCACGCTGGAGCAGATCGGCGCGGACCCGGCGGCGTTCCCGGAGCGCTCGCCCGCCCTCCCCGAGGCGGCCCTGGTGCTGCACGCGGAAGCGGCGGTCGACCCGGCGCTGTACGCCCGGGCCGGCGCCGCGACCGCCGTGTTCAACGCCCGCCCCGGGCTCGCCCTGGAGCAGGTCCTCGCCGGGGACGACGCCTGGCCGGTCGTCCTCGCCCCGCCCCCGCCCACCGAGGACTGAGCGCGGGAGTCGGTCGGCCGCACAACACCCCCTGCCGACCGCCACGTCAACGGTCCGTCAACTCGCTGTATGCGGCGGCGCGATGACATGACGGGAGGTCGGATCCACCGGGGAGCCGGCCGAAAGGGGAACCCGACATGATCAACCGTCGTACGGCCGCAGCCGCGGTCCTGGTCGCCGCGACCGCGGTGTCAGGGACAGTCCTGGGGGCCGGGACCGCGAGCGCGAGCACGACCGACCTGCCGCTGCCGGTCAGCGGCGCCGAGTACCGGGTCTCCAGCAAGGCGGGCGGCGCGCTCCAGTGGGACAGCCGTGACAGCGGGTCCAACGTGGTGGTCCGCGACTGGAACGAGTCGTCCGCCCAGCAACTCTGGACGATCAAGGACGAGGGCGCCGGCACCTGGTCGGTCAAGGTGCCGGGCACCAACAACGCGATCGACCGCGACATGGGCCGGAACACCGTCGGCGCCTGGAACTACGTGGCCGCGGACAACCAGCGGTGGAGCCTGCACAACACCACGCTGGGCGACGGCAGGGGCTGGCTGCTGCGCAACGTCTCGGATCCGAGCCTCTGCCTCGCCCGCGGCGCCGACCTGAACGCGAAGGTGGCCGCCTGCAACACCGGTGACCCGGCGCAGAACTGGAACCTCGACCGGAGCAGCAGCACCACCCCGCCGTCCCCCGGCCGCCCGGTCATCGACCTGGACTACTCGCGGGCCCCGGACCTCGGCCCGTGGCTGGAGCAGCAGAAGCAGACCATTGCGGACTACTACTCGACGATCTCCAACCTGGCCATCAAGGGCGCGTGGACCGCCGCCCCACGGTTCCGGATCGTCCTCGACCCGCAGATCACCGACCACCCCGCCGAGGCGCGGCCCGGCACCGTGCCCGAGATCCACGCGAGCGTCGACTACACCCGCAACAACCGGAACGACACCGGCTTCCTGCTGCACGAGGCCGCGCACGTGGCGTTCTTCGGCCACCCGGGCCGCCCGTGGTGGCTGGAGGAGGGACTGGCGGACTGGGTGCGCTACTACAACTTCCAGCCCGGCACCGTGCATCCGCTCGCCCCGGGCGACCGGTACGACAGCGGCTACAGCGCCACCGCCCGGTTCATCGACTACGTCGCTAAGACCTACCGGCGGCCCGACCTGCCGTACCTGCTGAACACCAGGGACTACGGCTCCGGCCAGATCTGGGTCCAGGTCACCGGCAAGAGCGCCGACCAGCTCTGGAACGAGATGCCCAAGTAGTAGGCCGAGGCCGCTTCGACTCCGACGGGGGGCCGGCCCCGATCCTGACCGGCCCCAATCCTGACCGGCCCCGTCCGGACTACGCCCCGCTGTGCCGGAGCATGTCCTCCCGCTCCACCACCTTGACCCGCTCCCGACCCTCGGCCTCGCCCAACGCGCGCTCGTGGGCGTCGAGTTCGTACCAGCCCTGCCAGGTGGTGAACCGCACCCCGCGCTCCCGCAGGTACGCCGGGACCGCCTCCGGGTCGGGCTCGACGGCGCCCGGCAGCCGCCCCTCGGCCTGGTCGGCGAGCAGGCAGGCGACGGTCTCGTTGGCGTCGCCCTTGCTCGTTGGCGTCGCCCTTGGTGTGCCCGATCAGGCCGACCGGCCCGCGCTTGATCCAGCCGGTCACGTACACCGCGTCCTGGTGCGAGCCGTCGGCGGCGAGCACCCGGCCGGCCGCGTTCGGCACGGTGCCGGAGACCGGGTCGAACGGCAGCTTGGGCAGCTCGTCGGAGTAGTACCCGATCGCCCGGTAGATCGAGCGGACGTCCCAGTCGGTGAACTCGCCGGTGCCGCGGACGTTGCCGGTGCCGTCGAGCTCGGTGCGCTCCGTGCGCAGCCCGGCGACCTTGCCGTCCTCGCCGAGCACCTCCACCGGGGACTCGAAGAAGTGCAGGTAGAGGCGGTGCGGGCGGTCGCCGACATCCCGGATCGCCCAGTTCTCGATGGTCGAGGCGACCATGTCGACGTGCTTGGCGGCGCGCCGCTCGGCGATCGAGCCCTCGTCGTAGTCGATGTCCTCGGGGGCGACGATCACCTCGATGTTGGGCGAGTGGTCGAGCTCGCGCAGCTCCATCGGGCTGAACTTGGCCTGGGCGGGACCGCGGCGGGCGAAGACGTGCACCTCCAGGGCCCGGTTGCGCTTGAGGCCCTCGTACACGTTCGGCGGGATCTCGGTGGGCAGCAGCTCGTCGGCGGTCTTGGCGAGGATGCGGGCCACGTCCAGGGCGACGTTGCCGGCGCCGAGCACCGCGACCTTCTCGGCCTCCAGCGGCCAGGTGCGCGGCACGTCGGGGTGGCCGTCGTACCAGGAGACGAAGTCCGCGGCGCCGTAGGAGCCGTCGAGGCCGATGCCGGGGACGTCGAGCGCGCGGTCGGCCATCGCGCCGGTGGAGAAGACCACGGCGTCGTAGAACCGGTGCAGGTCGTCCAGAGCGAGGTCGCCGGGGTAGTCGACGTTGCCGAACAGCCGGACCTCCGGCTTGTCCAGCACCTTGTGGAGGGCGGTGACAATGCCCTTGATCCGCGGGTGGTCGGGCGCCACGCCGTACCGGATCAGACCGAACGGCGCGGGCATCCGCTCGAAGAGGTCGATGGAGACCCCGGGCTGCTGGGCGGCGTCGGACTTCAGCAGGGCATCGGCGGCGTATATGCCGGCGGGGCCGGCTCCGACGATCGCGACACGGATCGGGCGGGTCATCTCGGGGCGATCCTCCGGACGGGGGCGAACAGGACGGGGTGGAGCGGCGGAGCGGGTCGAGCGCCAAAGCGGGTGGAGCGGCACAGCACGGAGCAGCACAGCGCCCGGTGGGGCGGACGGGCGAGGGTGCCCCACGTCCACCCAACCCCGCCGGACCTTGCCACTGTAGGCGGTGTGGATCTATGGGCCCATAGAGCGAACCTATGGCCGATCCGGGAACAACGACGCGGCCCCGCCCGCGCCCGGATCCGGCCCCCTCCGACCGCCGCCCCCGTACGAACAAGGTCCAAAAACCGACGCCTCGGCTCCGCCCCCGAGCAGCAGCGCCCGGCCGACCGGACGCCGGACGCCGGGCGCCATCAGCACCGCCACCGCCACCGTCATCAACATCGCACGGCCGGTCTTCGCCTTCGCGACCGCGCCGACCGACCTCCACCACATGTCGGTCAGCCCGGACGGCGGGCGGCCCCACCTCCTCAAGGACAGCTGGACGCCGCAGGCCGCCGTGCTCGCCGACAGCACGGCGACCGACACCGCCGTGCAGAGCGCACACCTCCCACCCCGCCTCTCACTCCCGCCTCTCACCGAACCTCCACAGCACCCACGGAAGGGCGTTGCCGCCCCCTCCGCCCAAGGCCGCGTCAACCCGTCAACGCCAGGCGCCACTTGCCCGACCGGGCAACAGCGGCCGCCCGAAGAGGCAACAGAGATCCGGCCCGACGGAGCACCGCGCCGACCGCCCGTGACCCGACCGGGCGCCGGTTCCCGCGCAGGTCACGCCCGGTCGTCCACCGACCGACAGAGTGCCGATCGGGGCTGCAGGGACGAGGGTTGACACCGGAAGTTGGTCTAGTCCACCGTAGGGGAACACGCGTTTGACGAGGCCGGAACAGCCGTCGGCACTCCTTGTCGGACGAGCAATCCACCCTCCTCCCACGCCCCGTCGGGGCCGCCCTCCGCCGTCGTCCGGCCCTGCCCCGCGACCCATTCCCTCCACCGTTCTCTCAGCCGCTCACTCAACCGTTCCGACGCCCGTTCACTCAGCCGTTCCCGCGCCCGTTCCCCGCCGCCCCGGGCACACGACCACCCCCCGATCCGACGCCCCGACCCGACCTTGGAGTGACGTGATGCCGAAGCCCGACGGGTACCTGTATCGAGCCGCTTCGGAGCGCCCGTACTTCAGCAACGACGGCGAGGCCTACCTCGCCGCCACCGCGCTGAAGGACATCGAGAAGCAGCGCCCGTTGCGCGTGCTGTCGGAGGAGCAGTTCGCCTTCTGGCAGACCTACGGCTACGTCGTCGTGCCGGAGGCGATCACCCCCGAGGCCGCGCGCGGGCTGCTCGACTTCGCCTGGTCGTTCCAGGGCCTCGACCCCGAGCGGCCCGAAACCTGGTACGAGGAACGGGACTTCCGGGACGAGCTGGACCAGCACCTGCACATCTACGGCTTCGTCGAGGCCTACCAGCACCAGCTCATGTGGGACAGTCGACAGGCCCGCCGGGTCTACGACGCCTTCGTCGACGTCTGGGACTGCGAGGAGCTCTGGGTCACCCTCGACCGGCTCAACCTCAACCCGCCGAACATCAGGAACCGCGACCGCGCGCTGATCGAGCCCACCGACAAGGGCTTCGACATCGAGCTGCACTGGGACGTCGACTCCACCGCCGGGATGCTCCCCCAGCGCGTGCAGGGCATCATCGCCCTCAACGACACCGCGCCGGACCTCGGCGGCTTCCAGTGCAACCCCGAGCTGTTCCGCCGGTTCAACACCTGGCAGGCCGCCCAGCCGGCCGACCGCGACCCGATCCGCCCGGCCGTCGACCACGCCGAGTTCCCGGTCGTCCGACCCGAGTTGAAGGCCGGGGACCTGCTGATCTGGAACGGCATGCTGGCGCACGGCGTGGCCGCCAACACCTCGGCGAACGGCGTCCGCTCCGTGCAGTACCTGTCGATGATGCCCGCACTGGAGGAGCACACGGAGCTCCGCGAGTCGCGCATCGCCTCCTGGCGCGACCGCTCCACCCCGACCTGGAACCGCACCCTGGTCGGCGACCACCGCGAGCACGAGTCGCTGCGCTACGGCCCCGCCGAACTCACCGGCCTCGGCGCCAGGCTGCTCGGCCTGGAGTCCTGGCACCCGGCCGACACCGACACCGACCGCGGCCCCGGCACCCCCGACCTCGGCACCGACGTCCCCGGCCCCGGCCCCGGCATCGACATCCCCGGCCCCAGGACAGGCGAGGCATGACCGTGGATCTCGCCGCACCCGGCATCTGCCTCGCCCTGCCCACCAATCGGGCCTGCGCCCCCGCCATCGCCGAGGTCGGCGCCGAAGCCGCCTGGGCCGCCCGCGAGTTCGGCGTCCAGGTGCACCTGCTGATCCTCGACTCGGCGGACGCCGCGACCCGCACCGAGCACGAGAAGGCCGTCGCCGACCTGCCCGCCGTCCCCGGCGTCCTCGTCCACCACCTCGACGAGGAGCAGCAGCGCGCCTTCCTGCGGTCCGCGATCGACCGGGCCCTCGCCGCGACCCCGGCCCTGTCCGCGGCAGCGGGTGCCGACCGGCTGCTCGACCTGATGCTGCCGGACACCGTGTCCTACGGGGCCTGCACCAACCGGGCGTTCCTGTTCGCCGCCGCGCTCGGCTGCTCCTCGCTGCACCGCCGCGACTCCGACAGCACCTACCAGGAGCTGGACGGCGAACCGGTGTTCCCGATCCACCACGAGCTGCGCTCGATCGGCCGACGCGCCGCCGACGCCGCGCCCGGCGTCACCCACCACACCCTCGACCCGGCGCACGCGGGGAAGCCGGTCGCCCTGGTCGGCAGTTCCTTCATCGGTGAACTCTCGGTCGACCTCGGGGAGGTCCGGGCCCTGGACCCGGCGGTCTACGAGGAGGTCGTGGGCCTGTGGGCGGCCACCGGCTCCACCGTCGAACAGCGGCGCGAGCTGGTCGCGGACTCGTTCGTCGGCAACGGCACCGACCCGTTCACCCACGACCGTGCCGTGCTCGACCTGCCCGACATCTGGCGGATCGACATGTGCAACATCGCGCTGGACCGCGAGTTGTACGAGCGGGTGCCGCTGCCGCCGGCGACCGACACCATCGGCAGCGACTACTTCCTGCACCATCTGGTGCTCAACGCGGGGCTGCCCGGCGTCACCCACAACCGCAACATCGTCAACCACTACACCCCGGAGCGGCGCACCGACGCCGGATTCCTCGCCTACCAGCTGCGGTTCACCAAGTTCCTGCTGTCGATGCTGTACCTCCACCCGGTGTACGCCGCGCTGGAGTCGGCCGGCGAGGCGCTGCTCGACGAGCACCACCACGTGCGACCGGGGGCGGTGGCCGGGTTCGCCCGCCGCGCCGCAGGCGAGGACCGGGCGGAGAACCACCGCCGGCTGGCCGTGCTCGACCGCGCCTACCGCGGGCTCGGCGGACGCTACGCCGACTTCGCCGACCATCTGCTGCCGCGCCGGGAACGCCTGTTGGACGAGGCGCAGGCCGACATCGAGGCGTTCGCCCTGCTCGTCGACGCCTGGGGCCCGCTGGTCGCCGCAGCCCGAACCGTCCCGCCGACGCCCTCGGACACCACCCTCCTCGCGCCCAGGCCCACACACATACCCGCACCCACGAGCACGCCCGGAAGAACCGCTGCGGCGGGAAGACCCACCCACCCCACCACCGGCCGGAGCGCCGCCCATGCCTGACCACGGACGCCTGCGCACCGCCCTGGCCGCCGCCGAGGACGACCGGATCATCTACGATCTCGACGGCATCGAGTCCCAGTACGACGCCCTGCTGCGCGAACTGCCGGACGTCGACATCCGGTTCGCCATGAAGGCCTGCCCGGTGGACGAGGTGCTCGGCTGCCTGGCCGCCCGGGGCTCCGGCTTCGACGCGGCCGGACCGCAGGAGATCGTCCAGGCGCTGCGCACCGGCGTGCCGGTCGAGCGGGTCCACTACGGCAACACGATCAAGTCCGATCGCCAGATCGCCGAGGCGTACCGGCTCGGCGTGCGCGACTTCGCCACCGACAGCCTGGCCGACGTCCTCGCGATCGCCGAACACGCCCCGGGCGCACGGGTGTTCTGCCGTCTCGCCACCACCGGCGAGGGGGCGCTCTGGGGCCTGAGCCGGAAGTTCGGCTGCTCGTCGGCGGACGCCCTGCGGGTGCTGGACGCGGCCCGGGACGCCGGACTGGTCCCGGCCGGCCTCTCGGTGCACGTCGGCTCCCAGCAACTCACCTCCGAGGCCTGGCAGCACGCCCTGGAGACGATCGCCTCGGTGGTCGAGGAGGCCAACCGGCGGGGCATCCTGCTGGACCACGTCAACCTCGGCGGCGGCCTGCCCGCCCTCGGCGTGCTGGACCGGCGCGGGGAGCCGCTCGACCCGCCGGTCGACAAGATGTTCGCGGTGATCCGGGAGGGCATGCAGCGGCTGCGCGAGATCTCCGCGGCGCCGCTCGGCTTCCTGCTGGAGCCGGGCCGCCACCTGGTCGCCGACCACGGTGCGATCCGGGCCCACATCACCCGCCTGACAGACCGTCAGCAGCTGGACGGCGAACGAGCGTACTGGCTCTACCTGAGCTGCGGCAAGTTCAACGGCCTGTACGAGATGGACGAGTTGCGCTACCGGCTGGAGTTCCCCACCCACCCCGGCGCCGTGACCGTGCCCGCCGTGATCGCCGGTCCCACCTGCGACAGCGACGACGCCTACGCCGACGAGGGCGCCGGTGTGCCCGTCCCCCGGGACGCCGCCTCGGGCGACCCGGTGTGGATCCTCTCCTGCGGCGCCTACGCCACCGCCTACACCACGCGGGGCTTCAACGGCTTCCCGCCGCTCCCCTACAGCTGCGTCCGGGCGGGCCGCCCGGACGGCGCGCCCCGCCCCGAGGGAGTACCGCAGTAGATGTCCGCGCACCCGGCCGCCGAACTCCCCGACACCGCAAGCCACTCCGTCCTCCTCGACGACGGGGTCCGCGACGACGAGCTGCTCGTCCGCCCGCTCGCCGAGCACGACTGGGCCGAGGTGGTGCCGCTGGAAGCCCGCGCCTACGGCGAGAGCGGCCTCTCCGAGGGCGGCGAGGCCCTGCGCTCGCGCCACCGGGCCGCCCCCGACTACTGCTTCGCGTTCGAGCACAGGGGCGAGTTCGGCGGCTACCTGCTCGCCCTGCCCTACCCGCTCGGCCACTGCCCCGACCTCGGCCGCGCCGAGTCCCCGGCTCCCCTCGGCTCCACCAACCTGCACGCCCACGACCTGGTCGTGACCGAGCGGCTGCGCGGACGCGGCCTGGCCCCGCGCCTGCTCACCTTCCTCGCCGACACGGCCCGCGACCGCGGCCACGCCACCATCTCGCTGGTCGCCGTCCGTGGCAGCGAAGTGCTCTGGGCCCCCCTCGGCTACCTCCCCCACCCCGAGGTGCGGCTCCCCGCGAGCTACGGCGACCGGGCCGTCTACATGTCGATGCCCCTCCACCCCTAGCACCCTCCGCCCTTGGCGCCCTCCAGCCCCGGTGCCCTCCACCCCCGGTGCCGTTCCCCCTTCCTCCCCCAGTGACGACCTCCCCCACCCAAGAATCGGACTGATGCACATGCTCCGCGTGCGCGACGACTTCCTGCGGGCGCACCTGGCCATCGCAGCGCTGTTCTGCTTCCTCGGCTTCCAGTACGCGACCTGGGTCTCCCGCCTGCCCGCCCTGAAGACCCGGTTCGAGCTCAGCGACGGCCGGATCGGCCTGCTGCTGATGGCCTCCGGCATCGGCGCGGCCGCCTCCTTCCCGCTCGTCGCCACGATGATGAAGCGGTACGGCTCGCGCACCCTCGCCACGGTGTCCGCGCTCGCCCTCGGCCTGGTCCTGGCCGGCTTCACCCTCGCCCCGAACTTCCCCGTCCTGCTGCTGGTGGCCGCCCTGGACGGCGTCGCGGTGGGCTTCCTGAACGTCGCGATGAACGCCCAGGGCGCCGCGCTGGAGGTCCGCTTCGGGCGCACCGCGATGTCCAGGCTGCACGCCACCTTCAGCGCCGGTCTGGGCCTGGCCGCCCTGCTCGCCTCCGGCGTGAACATCGTCACCACCACGCTCTCCGCGCACTTCGCGATCGCGGCCGCCGTCCTCGCCCTGCTGCTCCTGCTGGCCCGGACCGGCATGCTGGCGGACGAGCCACAGCCGGCCGCAGCCGACGAGAAGGCCGACGGGAAGACCAGCGGGAAGACCGACAGGGAGACCGCCGAGGCAGCGCCGCCGAAGCGCCGCGGAATCCCGCTCCCCTCCCGGATCACCGTCTGGATGGGCGTCGCGATGGTCTTCGGCACCATCACCGAGGGCGCCATGAACGACTGGTCCGCCCTCTACCTGAAGAACGTCGTGCACGCCTCGCCCCAGCTGGCCCCGTTGGGCATCGCCGTCATCTCGGTGATGATGGTCCTCGCCCGGCTGTTCGCCGACGGCTGGCGCACCCGCTTCGGGGACGGCCTGATCGTCCGGGTCGGCAGCACCGTGGCCGGGCTCGGCCTGGCGCTCGCCCTGCTGGTCGGCGGCGTCGTGCCGGCCCTGATCGGCTTCGCCTGCGTCGGCCTCGGCATCGCCGCCGTCACCCCCTGCGTCTACGTCGCCGCCGCCCGGCAGGGGTCCGACGCCCTGGCGCTGGTCGCCGCCACCGGCACCACCGGACTGCTCGCCGGTCCGGCCGTGATCGGCTTCGTCGCCAATGCCACCGGCCTGGCCTGGGGCATGGGCGTGGTCGCGGCCTCGGCACTGGTCGTCGCGCTCTGCGCCACCCGGATCGCCTGGCCCGCCCTCGACGCGGCCCCGGCCTCCACCGCCACCGCCCCCGCCGCCCTCCACGAGGCCTGACCGACCCAGCCCCGGTCCCCGGTCCCCGCTCCCCGCTCCCCGCTCCCGGCCGCAAAACCCTTCGCCCACCCGCCGCCCCGCGAACTAGGCTCGCCGGATGACCACCCGCACCTTCCGCATCACCGTCCGCGGCGCCTTCGACGGCCTCACCCCCGAGCAGCACGCCGAGCTGCAGTCCAAGGCCGCCGAGCACAACGTCCTCTACGCCGCCTTCACCCCCGAGGGCCACCTCAGCTACGACCTGAACGCCCGTGCGGTCTTCACGTTCCGCTACCAGGACACCGGCGAGGCCGAGGAGGACATCCTCGACGCCACCGAGCGCGCGGAGCAGTCGGCGCGCGCCTGGCTCGACGAACGCGGCTACGGCCACAAGAACCTCCGTTCCCAGGCCGAGGACCTCTCCCAGGCCCCGCTCGGCAAGCGGCAGCGCCGAGCGGCCGCCAAGGAACTCTGACGCCTTCCGCACCCGCCCACCACAGCTCCGCCCACGACACTCCCGCGCGCACGTCCGAATCGTTCAAGACGGCCACCTCCGGCCCGCCTACGGTCGAGTCATGACCCGCACCCGCACCGCACGCCTCACCGGGGCCCGCCTCGACGCCGCCGCCCGGTTCCTCTGGACCTCCGGCCGCGTCCTCGAACAGCGGCGCTTCGCCCACCTGTTCGGCGGCGAGAGCGACCCCGGCAGTGACCCCGGCAGCGACCCGGCCGGCGTCCTCGCCGCCCTCGAAGCCCACCGCACCGCCGACGGCGGCTACGCCTACGGCCTCGAACCGGACGTGCGCGGGCCCGCCGCCCAACCCATCGCCGTCCCGGGCGCGCTGCTCGTCCTGGAGGAGGCCGGCGCACTGGACGACGCCCGTGCCCGGGCGGTCTGCGACTGGCTGGCGGGCGTCGCCGCGCCCGACGGCGGCGTGCCCGTCGTCCTGCCGAGCCTGCGCCCCTACCCGCACCCGCCGTTCGTGCCGGTGCCGGAGGAGGGCGAATCGCCGGTCGGCGCGCTGCTGTCCACCGGCCAGATCGTCGCCCCACTGCTCCGCCGGGGCATCGTCCACCCGTGGCTCACCGCCGCCACCGCCTTCTGCCGCACCGCCGTCGAGAACCCACCCGTACGAGGCGGGCGCCGCGATCCGCTTCCTCGACGCCGCCCCGGACACCGCCTGGGCCCGACGGGAGGCCGCGCGCCTGGGCACGCTGGTCCGCGAGCAGCGGATCGTCCTGCTCGACCCGGCCCGGCCCGAGGACGCCCGGACCTCCCCCGGCTACGCACCGGGCGAGTACCACCTCCCGCACGACTACGCCCGCCGGCCGGACAGCCTGGCCCGCCACTGGTTCACCGCCGCCGAACTCGCCCGCGGGCTCGACCACCTCGCCGCCGAGCAGCAGCCGGACGGCGGCTGGCCGATCCACTGGGTCCGCTGGTCGGCGAGCACCGAGTCCGAGGCCCGCCCCGGTGTCACCCTCCAGGCGCTGCTCACCCTGCGCGCCTACGACGCCCCCGGGGGCGTCTGACCGGGCCCCCGGTCCGACCCGCCCGACCCGCCCGACCCTCCCCATCCGGCTCACCCGGCTTCGCGGCCGCCCGGCCCAGCAGGACCGTCGGCGACACCCCCGACCACCGGCGCACCTCCCTGGTGAGGTGCGCCTGGTCGGCGTACCCGGCCCGCGCCGCCACCTCCGCCAACCCGGGCAGCGCACCGGCGCCACCGCCCGAACCCGCCCAGGCCACCGCCCGCCGGAACCGCAGCACCGCGTGCAGGGTCTTCGGCCCGTAACCGACCGCGTCCGTCACCCGGCGTCGCAACTGACGCTCCGAGAGGCCGAGTTCCACCGCGCGGCAGCCGCACGCCCTCCGGACGCCCCAGCACGGCCACCGCCCGCTCGACCACCCGGTCCGGCGCCCACCCGGGCACCCGCGAGGCCACGAAGGCGTCCAGCACGGCCGCGGCCTCCGCCGGCCCACGCACCCCGGCGCGCCGCTCCCCGACCCACTCCCCAGCCCGCTCCACAAGCCCCTCCGCGAGCCGCCCCGCCACCCCCGCACCGACCACCTCGGCCAGCGGCACCTGAAGATCGCAGAGCTCCCGCGCCGGCATCGCCCCCAGCAGCAGGCCGGCCGCACCGGGCCGGAACCGCACTCCGGCCAGCTCGGCCCCGCCCGGCACCGGCACGGTCCGCGGCGCACGGTCCGGGCCGACCACCTCCAGGCCCGCCGCCGACCACACCAGGTCCACACAGCCGTCCGGCACCACGAGCTGCCCGTACGCAGGCCCCGCGACGTTCCGCCGCACCCAGACACAGGCCACCTGCCGCCCGGGGGCGGCACCGGGCGGCCGTTCCGCGTACGAGGAGGAACTCACCCTCCCACTCTCACCCGAACACGAGTCCGGACGCGACCGCCACCGCCACGGCGACCGCCACCACCGCCACAACGACCACCACCGCCACCGCCACCCACCACACCCGCCGGTCCGCCCGGGGCGCGCTCCGGCGCAGGTCCATTGGTATGTACCACCGTCCGATGATCCGGACCGACCGTCCCCACTTCCACACCCCCGCCGCCGGGCCGGCGGGTCACCCGGGGGCGTCGCCCGGGCAGCATACGGGCAGCCCGGGCAGCTCACCGGGCCGACGCGGCCGGCGTGCGCCGCCGGCCGGACGAAAGGTCGGCACACGGCCTCCTTGGCAGGCCACCACCAACATGTCATTGTCAATCATCACGTCAGATCCTTCACTCCAAAGGGGAGTTGTCACGATCGACGGTAGATGACGAGTCGTCATGCGCCCCCACGAAACCCTTGGTCAGCACTGCTTCCACTTCTGGTCATCCCCGCCCCCACCACCCCCACCCAGCCGACCGACCACCAGCGGAGAACTCCATGCCGGACCTCGATCTCAACCTGCTTGTCGCCCTGGACGCCCTGCTGGAGGAGGGCAGCGTGACAGGCGCCGCAGAGCGGCTGCACACCTCGGCCCCCGCGATGAGTCGCACGCTCGGGCGGCTGCGCCGGGTGCTCGGCGATCCGCTCCTGGTCCGGGCCGGCCGGGGGCTGGTCCCGACGCCGCGCGCGGTGGAACTACGGGCGGAGGTCCGCGCGCTGGTCAGCCGGGGCCAGTCGCTGCTGGTCCCGCGCGCCGCCGCCGAACCGGCCGACCTCAATCGCCGCTTCACCCTCCAGACCGGGGACGTCCTCCTCACCACCATCGGCGCGACCCTGGTGGAGACGGTCCGCGCCCAGGCTCCGGCCGTCACCCTGCGCTTCCTGAGCGACCACCCGGAGGGCGCCAGCGCGATGCGGGACGGCGTGATCGACCTGGAGGTCGGCGTGACGGACCACCTCGACCCGGAGACCCGCACCGAACCGCTCGCCACCTCGGGCCTGGTGGGCATCGCCCGCGCCGGACACCCGCTGACCGTCGGCGCACCCCCCACCGCCGAGGAGTTCGCCACCGCCGACCATCTCGCGGTCTCCCGCAACGGCCGCGGCCAAGGGCCGATCGACCAGCGGCTGGCCGAAGTCGGCCTCTCCCGGCGGGTGGTCGCCAGTGTGCCGAGCTACCCGGCCGCGCTGTTCCTGCTCCGCGACAGCGACCTGGTCGGCCTCGCCCCGGCCCGCCTCGGCACCCGGGCGGCCGAGGCCCTCGGCCTGACCACCTTCCCGCTCCCGGTGCCCATGCCCGAGGTGACGCTGACCATGGCCTGGCACCCGCGCAACGACCAGGACGCCGGCCACCGCTGGCTGCGCGAGCTGGTCCGCGGCGTCGTCACCGCACGCGCCGGCGCCCCCCGCCGGACCGTCGGCCTCCCCCCGGCCGAAGCGTTCCTCGGTGCCAACCGCCCGGTCCTGAGCTCCCGTTGAACACCCCGGTCGGGTCCGGCCCGGGCGGTCCGGCCCGGGCCGGACCCGACCACCCGTTCCTGAAGCCTGCTGCGCCCCCGGGCCCCTGAAGCTTGTTCCGGAAGGTCCGAGTCCGGGCATTTCTCCGGTGCTCCGGGCCGAGCCGGTCCGGGTGGAGACGTTCACGGGGCTGCGGATGCGGCGGCTCAAGGGTCTCGTGCGGGTGGTGCGCGAGCGCGGCGGCAACGGGCCGGGCAACAGGGCCGACGCCCACATGCACAACCTCGCCCGCACCGCATGAAACCAACAGGTTGGTGGCGGTCACGGTCCCGGGCAGTAGGCATCCCGGGCGGGGGTGCGGGCGGTCACGGTCACGGGCGGGCGGTCGAGCGCGCGGTCGTCGAGAAGGGCTCGGCCGAGAGGGGTGAGGGCGTGCCGAACACCTGGCCCGGTGCGCTTGGTGGTGAGAAGGCGGGCGGTACGCAGGACGCTGAGGTGGTGGCTCGCGGTGGCGGGTGAACAGCCGCTGCGGCGGGCGAGTTCGGCGGTGCCCGCCGGGTCCGCCGCCGCGCGCAGCACGCGGGCGCGGGTGGTTCCGAGCAGGGCGACGAGCGCGCCGTCCGGCCCGTCCTCGGCGGTGGAGGTCCAGATCGCACGGCACGTGGTGAGGTCCGGGGCGAGGGGGTAGTGCAGGACGAGCGGGTGGTCGAGGCCGCGGTTGTCGGTGAGCGCGAGCGGCTCGGGCCAGAAGAAGGTGGGAACCAGCACGACGCCGGCACCGCGCAGCCGCAGGTCGGCATCGACGCGACAGGGCAGCGTCAGCACCGGTGACTGCCAGCCGACGTCGGGGTGGAGGCTGCCCAGCAGTGCGTCCAGACCGCGGTCGACAGCGAGGGTGGCACTCCGGGCGCGTTCGGTGTGCGCGGCGGCCAGCAACTGCGACCAGTACGGTGCCACCGCGAAGGAGTGGTACTCGCGCAGCCGGCGGTCGACCATCGCGCGCATTTCGCTTTCGCCTCTGCGCAGTTCATGGACCCAACGGGGTGCTCGGGGGCGCATCCCGCTGAGGACGCGCAGGTCTGCACTCCACCGCCGGCCGGGCAGTGACCAGATCTGCTCCAGGCTCTCGGACAGGGTGCGGCTGCGGGCGTGCAGGAACGCCTCTGCGGCCTCCGCCACCCCGAGCGGCGTGGCCAGGTCGAACAGCACCCGCTGTTCGGGCCGCATACTGCCACGGGTCCTGCTGCGCCACCCCTCCATCAGCACTCCGCCCATGTCGCGGGTCTGCACCAGCGACAGACTCAGGACCGACTCCGCGAGCGGATCGGGTGCCCGCGCGATCCGGACCCTCGTCAGGTCGTCGTGGGTGAAGTGGAGCCGCAACAAGTCCCGCCCCTTCCCTAGGACGTCTACAGGGCTACCTCGGCGGCCCTCCTTGTACGGCCGCCTCCACCGAGGCTCGTCACCACGGCGCTCCGCGGCATCCGCCCACGGGCCGCGGATCCGTCGGCCATGGGACGGAGTGACGACCCGTCCTTTCGGCCGATGCGCGCCACAGCGCAGTCCCTGAGGTCGCGTGGGGTGCTGTCGCGTGCTGTGACCTGCGCGGATACCCGCCGCGTTCCGGCCGCGCCCCTCCCGCCGGGCCGCCCGGCGCGATGAGGGGTGCCGGGCGGCCCGGTTCAGCGCAGCACCTCCAGCTCCGGCCAGTCGTCGCCGGGCCGGTCGAGGAAGCCGGTGGGCCGCCCCGTCAGGTACCGCGTGAAGAAGGCGGCGACGGCGGTGCGCTGGGCGGCCAGGGAGCGCCGGGGGTCGACGGTGCCGATGAGTCCGGCCGCGTCGGGGACCGGGAGGCGGCGGACGAGCTGGGGCAGGAGGACCTGGAGGTCGGTGTACGAGCCGTGGGCGGCGTTCCGCAGCCGCAGAGCGTGCCGGGGGCCGGTGGACGCCGCCCAGCAGGAGGCCCAGCTCGGTTCGGTACGCAGGGTCTTCGTACCGGAGGCCATCAGCAGGAAGGGCTTGGCGAGGCCGCTGTCGGCGACGGGCCCGAGGAGGGCGCCGTCGAGGTCGGCCGCCGCGCGGACGCGGGGCTCGTCGTGGGCGAGCTGGGCGGCGACGGAGCCGCCGAGGGACTGCCCGAGCACGCCGGTCCTGGCCGGGTCGGCGGCTTCGGCGAGCCCGTCCGGGAGTGGGTCGGTGCCGGTGTCGGGGCGGTCCCCGCGGGCGAGCCGGTCGAGTGCACCGAGGACGAAGCGGGCGTCGGCGAGGCGGGCCCGGGAGTGCCCGGCGAGGAGGGCGGCGATGACCTCCGGGGTGAGGTCGTCGGGGAGCGGGAGGGCTCGTTCGACCCGGCCGCCGGGGAACTCGACCTGTTCGGCCTCGTACGTGGAGTCGAGGGCGACGACGAGGTGGCCGCGGCTCGCCAGATCCTCGACCAGGGTGGTGCCGAGGGCGCGCGAGCCGCCGTCGCCGGAGGAGAACAGCACCACGGGCAGCCGGCCGGCACGGCGGGCGACGGGCGCGCCGGTGCGGGCGTGGGTCCTGATCCCCTGCCAGTCGGCGGCGCCGGCGGGGACACCGAGGGCCGGTGCGGAGTGCGCGTCCCAGTCGGCCGCCGCGGCCGGGGGCAGCCAGGAGGCCGTCGGGTGGCCGGCGCCGGGTTCCGCCGGGTACCAGAGGCCGGCCATGAGCTCCCGGTAGGGCTTGGCGGGGAGGAGAGGGTCGGGGCGGCTGTCGTCGACCAGGTGCAGTGCGACGGTGCCGACGGGCCAGGGCCCGGTGGGTGCGGGCAGCTGCAGCGGGACGGGGGTGCCGGGGGCCGGCGCGGGGCCGGCACCCCCGGCCGGGGCGGCGGGACGGCTCCCCGGAGCGGGGGCGGCCGGGCGGTGTCCGGGGGCGGGGGCGGCGGCCACGGTGGCGAGCACGGCGGCGCCGAGCGTGCCGAGCAGGGCGCGGCGGGTCGGGGGCATGGGCGGGCTCCTCGGGCGGGTACGGCTGCGGGGTCGCCACCAGGGTTTCGCCACCGGGGGTGCGGGGCGCCCTGCCGGGGGACGATCCCGCCGGTGGTCGCGGGTCGCCCCGGGGTGCGTCCGCTCCTTCGCGCGGAGGAGGCCCCGGTGTCCCGGGGTCTCCCCGGTCTCCCCCGTCTCCGCCGGTGGGCGGACGCCTTCGCGGGCGCGGGGGCCCTACCGTGGGGCTCCGGCGAGGACGCCGGACGACGCGGACGCGAGGACGGACACGATGACCGAGACCGGCGCGGTACGGACGGCCCCGCCGGGCGCCCTCGCCCGGCTGCCGGGGCGGGTGCCGCCCCTCGCGGTGGACACCGCGCTCGCGGCGGCCCTGTTC
>NZ_JZWY01000058.1:0-408 GCF_000966955.1 Streptomyces sp. NRRL S-495 | reverse complement strand
GCTCGCGGCGGCCCTGTTCCTGCTGACGCTCGGGCCGGGGCGGGTGGCGGACGGTACGGGCTTCGCGCTGCAGACCGCTCTGGTCCTCCCGTTGGTGTGGCGGCGGCGGGCGCCCCGCTCCGCGTTCGGCGTGATCGCCGCCGCGGCGCTCGCGCAGTGGCTGCTGGGTGTTCAGCTGCCGGCCGACGCGGCGTTGCTGGTCGCCCTCGGGACGGTGACCGCGCGGGCGCCGTACCGGTCGGCGTGGGCGGCGGGTCTGGTGGCGGTGGCCGGGGCGGTGCTGGCGGCGGCGCGCTGGGCGCCCGAGGGACGGTTCCTCGCCTCGGCCGCCGCGATGACGGCGGCGGTCGCCGCGAGCGCGCTGCTCGGGGCGAACGCCCGGATCCGGCGGGCCGCGCGGGCGGAGCG
>NZ_JZWY01000057.1:0-31834 GCF_000966955.1 Streptomyces sp. NRRL S-495 | reverse complement strand
GGAGCGGCTGGCGCGGCTGGAACGGGACCGCGACGAGCGGGAGCGTCGGGCGGTGGAGGAGGAACGCGCCCGGCTCGCGAGGGAGTTGCACGACAGCGTGACGCACGGCCTGTCGGTGGTGGTGGCGCTGGCGGACGCGCTCGGGCACGCGCGGCCGGCCGACGCCTCCGCCGTGACGGCCCGGATCGCGGAGACGGGGCGGCAGGCGCTGACCGACATGCGGCGGGCGCTGGGCCTGCTCCAGGACGCCGGTACCGACGCCGGTACCGACGCCGGGCCAGGGGACGACCGGCGGTCGCCGCCGGGGATCGGGCAGCTCGGGGCGCTGTGCGAGCGGATGGAGGCGGCGGGCCTTGTGACCCGGCTGCGGGTGGACGGCGAGGCCGCCGGGGTGCCGGCCGCGGCGCAGCTGACAGTGCACCGGCTCGTCCAGGAGTCGCTGACCAACGTCCTGCGCCACGCGCCGCAGGGGACGCGCGCCGAGGTGCGGGTGTCCTGCGCGCCGGGGGCGGTCACGGTCGAGGTGACCGACGACGGGCGGGCCGGAGGGGTCGGGCGGACGGGATCCGCCGGGTCCGGGCTGGGCCTCACGGGGATGCGGGAACGCGCCGCGGCCTTCGGCGGGGTGCTGGAGGCGGGCCCGCGGCCGGGCGACGGCTGGCGGGTCTTCGTACGGCTGGATCCCGGGGGCGCGCCGTGAGCGTCCGGGTGCTGCTGGTGGACGACGAGGAACTGCTGCGGCTGGCGTTCGGCATGATCCTGCGCGCCGAGCCGGACATGGAGCCGGTCGGGGAGGCGGCCGACGGGGCGGCGGCGGTGGAGCTGGCGCGGCGGCTGCGGCCGGACGTGGTGCTGATGGACGTGCGGATGCCGGGAACCGACGGCATCGAGGCGACCCGGCTGCTGCTGCGCGAGGCGCCCGGGACGCGGGTGCTGGTGCTCACGACCTTCGACCTGGACGCGTACGCCTTCGAGGCGCTGGGTGCCGGGGCCTCCGGCTTCCTGCTGAAGAACAGCCGGCCGGAGGAACTGCTGGGGGCGATCCGCGACGTGGCCCGGGGGGACGCTGTGGTCTCCCCCCGGGTGACCCGGCGGCTGCTGGACCGCTTCGCGCACCGGCTCCCCGCAGCCGGGGGCGACGCGGAGCGGCTGCGCGTGCTGACCGCGCGCGAGCGGGAGGTCCTGCTGGGGGCCGCCCGCGGCCTGACCAACACGGAACTCGCCGCCGCCCTCGGTCTCGCGGAGCCCACGGTGAAGAAGCATCTCGGCCGGGTCATGGCCAAGCTGGGTCTGCGGGACCGGGTGCAGGCGGTGATCTTCGCGTACGAGTGCGGGCTGGTCGGGCCGGGGTAGGCGCGGGCGGCCGTCGGGCGGGGGCGCGCGGCTCAGCGACGTCGACGGCGGTCCAGACGGCCTCGACCGTGGCGTACTCGGCGCTGGTGGCCGCCCGTGGAGTCCTTGGCCGCGTTCAGGTCGTCTGCTGCTTGCCCACCCCAGGAGGCCGTTGAGCTGCTCGAACACCCCGTCGCGCTGCCGGCGGGCGAAGTAGGCGCAGACGGTCCGGTGCGGCGGGTAGTCGTGCGGGAAGTAGCGCCAGGCGGTGAGGGTGGGTTCGACCAGGGCCCAGCGGGCGTCGGCCGCCTCCTCCTACGGACCCAGGAGAAGGACAACGCCGAACACCGATCTGCCCCCACCCACACTTCTGCAACAAGCTTCAGGGGTTGTCCGACAACCCCTACGCCGTGCGGCGCAGCAGGGCCAGGTACATCGCGTCCGTCCCGTGCAGGTGGGGCCAGAGCTGCACGTCGGGGCCGTCGCCGAGGGCCGGCACGCCGGGCAGCAGCGGGCGGGCGTCGATCCACTCGACCCGGCCGCCCTCGTCCCGCAGCACGTCGTCGACGACCGCCCTGGTCTCCGCGAGGTGCGGCGAGCAGGTGGCGTAGCCGACCACGCCGCCGATCCGGGTGGCCTCGACGGCCGAGCGCAGCAGGTCGCGCTGGAGCGGCCCGAAGGCGGCGACGTCCGCCGGACGGCGACGCCAGCGGGCCTCCGGCCGGCGGCGCAGGGCGCCGAGGCCGGAGCACGGGACGTCGACGAGCACCCGGTCGAAGCCGCCGGACTTCCAGGCCGGCTTGGTGCCGTCGGCGGCGATCACGGTGTACGGGCCGGGGTTGCCGGCCAGGGCGCGGGCGACCAGCCGGGCCCGGTGCGGCTGCTTCTCGCTGGCGACCAGCGCGGCCCCGCGCTCCGCGGCGAGCGCGGCGAGCAGCGCGGCCTTGCCGCCGGGGCCGGCGCAGCCGTCGAGCCACAGCCGGTCCGGGCCGTCCAGCGGCGCGGCGGCGAGGGCGAGGGCGACCAGCTGGCTGCCCTCGTCCTGGACGCCGGCCCGGTTGTCCTGCACGGCTGCGAGCGAGCCCGGGTCGCCGCCCTCGGCGAGCCGCAGCGCGAACGGGGACCAGCGGCCCGGCTCGGCCTCCGGCAGGGTCTCGGCCAGCTCGCCGACGGCGATCCGCCCGGGCCGGGCCACCAGGGTGACCTCGGGGCGCTCGTTGTCGGCGCGGAGCAGCTCCTCCATCGCCTCGCGCCCGGCGGCGCCGGGCTGCCAGCGGCCGAGCGAGTCCCACAGGGCGGCGACCACCCAGCGCGGGTGGGAGTGCACGACGGCGAGGTGGTCCTCGGCGTCCTTGTCGTACGGCGGAGCGACCTGCTCCAGCCAGGTGTCCAGGTCGTGGGCGCTGATCCGGCGCAGCACGGCGTTGACGAACTTGGCCTTGCCGTCGCCGAGCACCGCCCGGGCGAGTTCGACGGTGGCCGAGACGGCGGCGTGGCTGGGGATGCGGGTGGTCAGCAGCTGGTGGGCGCCGAGCGAGAGGACGTCGAGGACCGGCGGGTCGACCTTGCTGAGCGGACGGTCGATGCAGGCGGCGATGACCGCGTCGTAGGTGCCCTGGAGCCGGAGGGTGCCGTAGACCAGCTCGGTGGCGAGTGCCGCGTCGCGCCGGTCCATGCCCTTCTGCTCGGCCTCGCGGAGCAGCGAGGGCAGGATCAGGTTGGCGTAGGCGTCGCGCTCGTCGACGGCCCGCAGGGCGCGGAAGGCGACGATCCGGGCGGGGTCCTTCTTCGGGCGCCGGTGCGGGCGCGGGGCGCGCTTTCCACCGGACGCGCCGGAGGTGGTGCCGGAATTGCTGCTGGTCGTGCTCATGGGATGTGCCTCAAGGTGCTACGGAGGTTATGTCGTGATCTCTCGAACAGTAACGCGAAACCCGAACCGGCTCAGCTCGTGCCGTTCCGGACGCCCTCGCCAGGGATGTCCGGGTGTCCGCGCTCCGGGCGTCGGCGCACACTTTGCAAAGTGCACTTTGCAAAGTTCTCGCACACTTTGCAAAGTGCACGCCGACCCGCCCGGCCCGGCTCATTCCGCGGTGCGCTCACCCAGCCGCTCGCCGGACTCGATCCGCGCGCCGCGCGCCCAGTCCGCCGCCCGCATGGCCTTCTTGCCCTGCGGCCGCACCTCGCCCAGCTCGACCTCGTGGCTGCCGGTGCCGACCCGGACGCTGTTCTTGCCGACCGCCAGCTCGCCCGGGGCGAGCTCGGCGGAGGCCGGCACCAGGGTGACCGGGCCGGTGACCTTGAGCCGCTCGCCGCGGAACTCGGTCCACGCGCCGGGCGCGGGGGCGCAGCCGCGCACCACCCGGTCGACCCGCAGCGCGGGCGCGGTCCAGTCGATCCGGGCGTCCTCGACGGTGATCTTCGGGGCGAGGGTGATGCCCTCGGCGGGCTGCGGGACGGCGTGCAGGCTGCCGTCGGCGATGCCGTCCATGGTGGCGGCGAGCAGCCGGGCACCCGAGTGCGCGAGCCGGCCGAGCAGGTCGCCGCTGGTGTCGGCGGGGCGGACCTCCTCGGTGATCACGCCGTAGACCGGCCCGGAGTCCAGGCCCTGCTCGATCAGGAAGGTGGACGCGCCGGTGACCTCGTCGCCGGCCATCACCGCGTGCTGGACGGGCGCGGCGCCGCGCCAGGCGGGGAGCAGCGAGAAGTGCAGGTTGACCCAGCCGTGCTTCGGGATCTCCAGGGTGCCGGGGCGCAGCAGGGCGCCGTAGGCGACGACCGGGCAGCAGTCGGGCGCGAGCTCGGTGAGCCGGGCGACGAAGTCGGGGTCGCTCGGCTTCGCCGGCTTGAGGACCTCGATCTCGATCCCGGCCTCCTCGGCGCGCTGGGCGACGGGGCTGGCGACGAGCTTGCGGCCCCGGCCGGAGGGGGCGTCGGGGCGGGTGACCACCGCGACGACCTCGTGCCGGTCGGAGGCGAGCAGGGCGTCCAGGGCGGGAACGGCGACCTCGGGGGTGCCGGCGAACACGAGGCGCATCAAGTGCCTTTCTGCAGTGCTGAGTTGACGTAGTTCAGGAACGGAGGAGGGACAGCCGGGCCGGCGCTCAGCGCGCCGCGCCGAAGGTGTTGTGCGGGGAGACCTTGACCACCGGCACCGGACCGGAGCCCCAGTCCGTCTCCCGGATCGCCCTGAGCGCGGCCTTCCGCTGCTCCGGGTCGAGGCGGTCGATGAAGACGATGCCGTCCAAGTGGTCGGTCTCGTGCTGGATGCAGCGGGCCAGCAACTGGGTGCCCTCGACGGTGACCGGGTCGCCGTACATGTTGAAGCCGCGGGCGACCACCCCGTACGCGCGCCGGGTGTCGTAGCGCAGGCCGGGGAGCGAGAGACAGCCCTCGGGGCCCTCCTGCTCCTCCTCGCTGAGCGACAGGTCGGGGTTGATCAGATGCCCGGTGACGCCGTCCACGTGGTAGGTGAACACCCGCAGCGAGATGCCGAGTTGAGGCGCGGCCAGACCCGCGCCGGGGGCGTCGAGCATGGTCTCGGTGAGGTCCCCGACCAGGGTGCGGAGTTCCTTGTCGAAGGTGGTGACGGGCTGGGCGGTGGCGCGCAGGACAGGGTCTCCGAAGATTCGGATCGGCTGGATCGCCACGGGCACGGGCTCCTTGTCCGTCGGGGTGCCGGCTGCTGGGAACGGGCGGGCCGGGCAGGGTGCGCGCGGCCGTCGGCAAGTCTATGCAATCCGCCCGCACGAGGTTCTGGCATATCCCGCTCACCCCGCCTGCGTGACCCCGGTGGCCGGTCCGGCGTTGGTCAAGGGGGATTGACCGTGGCCGGAGCGCGCGGGAAGGGCGCTCCGGTCGAGTGAACCGTACGGAAGGCGGCACGTAGGCCATGGCCGAGCAGATCAACCACGACGCCCGGGCGCGGGCGAGCCTGCACCTGTTGGTGCGGGACATCGAGCGGGTGAGGCGGCAGGTCGACGCGCTGCGGACGCTCACCGCCCAGTTGGGCAACGTCTACCGCCCCCGTCGCCCCAGCACCTCCGCGGGCTTCGTGGTGTACGGACGTGCCCCCGCGCCGACGGTGCGGCTGGCGCAGGAACTGCGGGAGAGCGTGGAGACGCTGGTGGCGGCGGCGGTCGAGTTCGACCGCGCGCTGGGGTTCTCCTGGGACTCGGTGGGCTCGGCCCTCGGGGTGACCAAGCAGGCGGTGCACCGCCGCTACGGCATGCGTCGCCCGACCGGCGAGCTGCTGGCGGCGGGCGGCGCGGTGCCCAACCCGACCCGCCCGGACCGCTCCGAGGAGCTCTCCGGCCACTCCGCGCCGCACCCCGCGACCCACACCCCGCAGCACGCCGCGGCCGGCCACCCGCCGGCCCACACCCCCCCGGGCCCCACCGTCCCGGGCCACCCGGCGGTGGAGCGCGACCGCTCCCCCGCCCCGACCGGCCTGGCCGCGACCGTCCCGGCCGCCCGCCAGGGCGGTCTCGACCGCACCGCCCTGGACCGCGGCACGCTCGACCGCGGCACCGTCGACCGCAGCACTGTCGACCGCACCGCGCTGGACCGCTCCGGCGTCCCCCTGCGCGGCTGACGCACCACCCGGACGCCGGGTGAGGGCCGCGGACGCACGAACGCCGCGCCCCTCACCCGCTGTCCGGCACCACCCGTAGAACGCAGCACCGAACCCCGAACGCGGCACCGAACACAGCACCGACCGCCGGACCGCCCCCCTCAGCCGATGTCCGTCGGATCGATCCGCACCTTCACCACCTCCGGCGTCCGCAACGCGATCCGCGCGATCTGCGCCGCCTTCAGCGCCGCCGCCAACGCGGCCCCCTGCCCGGGCGGCACCCGCAGCAGCGCACGCTCCTGCTCCTCCCCCCGCAGCGCCGCCACCGGCACCGGCCCGAGCACGTCCGCGTCCTGCGGCAGCCGGACCAGGTTCAACAGGTCCGCCACCGCCGCCGGGCTCCCGGTCACCGAGGCCATCCGGGCCACCGGCGGGAAGTGCAGCTGCGCCCGCTCGTCCAGCTCGAACCCGGCGTGCCCGAGCGGGTCCCAGCGCACCAGCGCCTGCACCGCCCGCGCGGTCGGCTCGGCGACCACGACCACCGTCCCGCCCTCCCCGGCCGGCCGGACCAGCGCGGCGGCGGCCACCCAGAGCCGCAGCGCCTCCTCCCCGGCCCGCAGGTCGGGGCGGCCGAGCAGCGCCCAGCCGTCCAGCAGCAGCGCCGCCGCGTACCCGCCGCCGCTCTCGACGACCGGCTCGGCCCCGGGCGTGGAGATCACCAGCGCCGGCTCGTCCGGCACGGTGGCCAGCACCGCGTCCCGCCCGGAAGTCCGCACCGGGACCCTGGGGAACGCCTTGCCGAGCTCCTCGGCCGTCCGCCGGGCACCCACCACCTGCGCCCGCAGCCGGAACGACCCGCACTCCGGGCAGTGCCAGTCCCGCTCCTCCTCACCGCACCATCCGCAGTTCAGGGGCGCGTCGGCCCCGGCCGCCTCCAGCGGGCCCTCGCAGCGCCGGCAGCGGGCGGGCGTGCGGCAGCGCCCGCACGCCAGCCGGGGCACGTAGCCGCGCCGGGGCACCTGGATGAGCACCGGACCACCGGCGGCCAGGCCCTCGCGGGCGGCCTCCCAGGCGATCGAGGGCAGCCGGGCGGCCTGCGCGGCGGCGTCCCGGTGCTGGTCGAGGTCGGTGACGGTGCGGACCCGGGGCGCGGTCCGGCGGACGGTCTCCCGGTCGGCGGTCAGCGCCCTGGCCCAGCCGGTCCGCACCAGCTGGGCACCCTCGACGGTGACCACGTGCCCGCCGAGCAGCACCGCCGCGCCCTCCTCGGCCGCGCGCAGCAGGGCGACCTCGCGCACGTGCGGGTGCGGGGCGCGCGGGTCGCAGTGGCTGGAGTCGCCGTCGGACCAGACGACCACGAGCCCGAGGTCGTGCACGGGCGCGAACATCGCCGCCCGGGTGCCGACGGCCGCGCGCACCGAGCCCCGGCTGACCGTGAGCCAGCGCCGGTAGCGCTCGCGCGGGCCGAGGTCGGCGGCCAAGACGGCGTGCCGGCCCTCGCCGAGCAGTTCGGTCAGCGCCCGGTCGACCCTGGCCACCGAACGGCCGTCGGGCGCCACGACCAGTGCGCCCCGCCCGCTCGCCAGGGTGGCCGCGACGGCCCGGGCGATCTCGTACGGCCAGCCGGGGCCGGGCAGGGCCGTCCAGACCGCGCGCGGTGCCCCGCCGCCGGCCAGCGAGGCCAGGAAGTCCGGCCCGGCCGGGTAGCGGGACCAGCCGCCGGGCGCGGGCGCCTCCGGGCGGGGCAACGGCGGCGGCGAGGGCTCGGCCTCCGCCTTGGCGTGCCGGGGCGGCACGGCGAGCTGCAGCACGTCGGCGAGGGTTCCGGCGTACCGGTCCGCGACGGTGCGGCAGAGCCGGAGCAGCTGCGGGGTGAGCACCGGTTCGGGCGAGAGGACCTGCGCGAGCGGGGCCAGCGGCCCGGAGAAGTCGCTCTTCTCCAACCGGGCGACAATGAATCCGTCGTGGAGTTCCCCGCCCTCGCGCTGGCCCTTGACCACCCGCGCGCCGAAGCGGACCCGGACCCGCACACCGGGTTGGGCCTCCTCCGCCATCGCGGCGGGCACTTCGTAGTCGAAGAACTTGTCGATGGTGAGCACGCCCTTGTCGACGACCACCCGGGCGACCGGCAGGTGCTCGGCCCGCTTGGCACCGCGCCAGCTGCGCGGCTTGGCCCGCCGGACCGTCTCCCGGATGAACGCCAGCTGCTCCGGCGCCCCGCCGTCCCCGGTGTCCTCGCTCACCGCCCCCGCGCCTTCGACCTCCTCGACCTCCTCGCCCGCCACCCCGCCGTCCTCGCCACTCCCCTGCCTGCTGCTCATCGCACCCAGTCCTACCAGGTCCCACCGACAGAACAGCAGCAGGTCCACCGACAAAACGGCAGGTGGTGGCCGCCCGGAGTGCCGGGCGGCCACCACCTGCCGTCAAACGATCCTATGAGCCGATCAGGCCTCGACGGCCTTCTTCAGCTGCTCCACCCGGTCGGTCCGCTCCCAGGTGAAGTCCGGCAGCTCACGGCCGAAGTGGCCGTACGCGGCGGTCTGCGAGTAGATCGGGCGCAGCAGGTCCAGGTCGCGGATGATCGCGGCCGGACGCAGGTCGAACACCTCGGTGACGGCCTTCTGGATCGCGAGGACCGGCACGGTCTCGGTGCCGAAGGTCTCCACGAACAGGCCGACCGGCTCGGCCTTGCCGATCGCGTACGCGACCTGCACCTCGGCGCGGCGGGCGAGGCCGGCGGCGACGATGTTCTTCGCCACCCAGCGCATCGCGTACGCGGCCGAGCGGTCCACCTTGGACGGGTCCTTGCCCGAGAAGGCGCCGCCGCCGTGCCGGGCCATGCCGCCGTAGGTGTCGATGATGATCTTGCGACCGGTGAGGCCGGCGTCGCCCATCGGGCCGCCGATCTCGAACCGGCCGGTCGGGTTGACCAGCAGCCGGTAGCCCTCGGTGACCAGCTTGATGCCCTGCTCGGCGAGCGCCTTCAGCTCCGGCTCCACGACGAACTCGCGGACGTCCGGGGTGAGCAGCGACTCCAGGTCGATGTCGCTCGCGTGCTGGGTGGAGACCACCACGGTGTCGAGGCGGACGGCCTTGTCGCCGTCGTACTCGATGGTGACCTGGGTCTTGCCGTCGGGGCGCAGGTAGGGGATGGTCCCGTTCTTGCGCACCTCGGTGAGGCGGCGCGAGAGCCGGTGGGCCAGCGTGATCGGCAGCGGCATGAGCTCGGGCGTCTCGTCGGACGCGTAGCCGAACATCAGGCCCTGGTCGCCGGCGCCCTGCCGGTCCAGATCGTCCTCGTCACCCTCGACCCGGGCCTCGTACGCGGTGTCGACGCCCTGGGCGATGTCCGGCGACTGCGCGCCGATCGAGACGGAAACGCCGCAGGAGGCGCCGTCGAAGCCCTTCTTGGAGCTGTCGTAGCCGATCTCCAGGATCTTGTCCCGGACGAGCTGCGCGATCGGCGCGTAAGCCTTCGTGGTCACCTCGCCGGCCACGTGCACCTGGCCGGTGGTGATCAGCGTCTCCACCGCGACCCGGGAAGTCGGGTCCTCACGGAGGAGAGCGTCAAGAATGGTGTCGCTGATCTGGTCAGCGATCTTGTCGGGGTGTCCCTCGGTCACGGACTCCGAGGTGAACAGGCGGCGAGACACAGCGCTCCCTGGGGTTGCAGCGGCTGCTGACTGAAAGGCCCCGGTCGGAACCGGGGACTTCCGGAAAGACTTGATTCCTGGAGTGTAACGGTCAGCTTCCGAGAAACGTCACGTGATTCCGGAATCGAAGACCGTCTGCCCACCCCTCGAGATCAATGGGCGCGCAGATCTAGCCGTTCCGCGACCAGGTCCCAGACGACGTCCGCGAGAGCCTCCTTCGGGCCCACCGGAACGGGGGTCTCGGTGCCGTCGGCGCCCAGTACCACGGCCTCGTTGACGTCCTGCCCGAAAGCCTTTCCGTCCCCCACCTCGTTGACCACCAGCAGGTCGCAGCCCTTGCGCGCGAGCTTGGCCCGGCCATTGGCGAGGACGTTGTCGGTCTCGGCCGCGAATCCCACCACGAGTTGGCCCGAACGGGTGCGGTGGGCGGAGAGCTCGGCGAGCACATCGGGGTTGCGGACGAGCGCGACCGGCTCCGGTTCGACGCCCTCGACCTTCTTGATCTTGCCGGCGGCATAGGCCGCGGGCCGGAAGTCGGCCACCGCCGCGGCCATGACCACGGCGTCCGCGTCCTCGGCGGCCTTCAGCGCCGCCTCGCGCAGTTCCAGCGCGGTGGCCACCCGGACCACATCCACCCCGGCCGGATCGGGCAGTCCCGCGTTGGCCGAGATCAACGTCACACGGGCACCGCGGGCGGCGGCGGTCGCGGCGAGCGCGTAGCCCTGCTTGCCGGAGGAGCGGTTGCCGAGGAAGCGGACCGGGTCGAGCGGCTCGCGGGTGCCGCCGGCCGAGACCACCACGTGGCGGCCGGCCAGGTCGGCCCGCTCGCCGCCGTAGCGGAGCACGGCCCGGCAGGCGTCGAAGATCGCGGACGGCTCGGGCAGCCGCCCCTTGCCGGTGTCCTTGCCGGTCAGCCGCCCGCTGGCGGGCTCCAGCACGATCACGCCCCGGCGGCGAAGCGTGGCGACGTTCTCCCGGGTGGCGGGGTGCTCCCACATCTCGGTGTGCATCGCGGGCGCCAGCACCACCGGGCAGCGGGCGGTGAGCAGGGTGTTGGTGAGCAGGTCGTCGGCGAGGCCGTGGGCCGCCTTGGCCATCAGGTCGGCGGTGGCCGGGGCGACCACGACCAGGTCGGCGTTCTGCCCGATCCGCACGTGCGGGACCTCGTGCACGTTCTCCCAGGTCTCGGTGGCCGCGGGACGGCCGGAGAGGGCCGCCCAGGTCGCCTCGCCGACGAAGTGCAGCGCCGCCGCGGTGGGCACCACGGTGACCTGGTGGCCGGACTCGGTGAACCGCCGCAGCAGCTCGCACGCCTTGTACGCGGCGATGCCGCCGCTGACGCCGAGGACGACGCGCGGTGCGCCCGTCCGCTCCGTGCTGCCGCTCATGTCGCCTGCTCTCCTCGTGGCGGTCCCGGACGCCCGGATTTCCCTGACGCCCGGATTCCCGGATGCCCGCCAACCCTACGGCCCGCCGACGATCACCCGCACAGCGGCACCCCGCCCGGCCGCACCACGAAAGCACGGCACCGTCGGAAGCGGCAGCACCGGAAGCGGCAGCACCAGAAGCAACCGCACCGGAAGCGGCCGCACCGGAAAAGACGGAGGGCCCGTCGGAGCGAACTCCGACGGGCCCTTCCGCAGACGCGGTGACGCCTCAGGCGGCCTCGATCGCCTCGGCCGTCAGCATGCCGGCGTTGATCTCGCGCAGCGCGATCGACAGCGGCTTCTCGTGCACGTGGGTGTCGACCAGCGGGCCGACGTACTCCAGCAGGCCCTCGCCGAGCTGGGAGTAGTACGCGTTGATCTGACGCGCACGCTTGGCCGCGTAGATGACCAGGCTGTACTTGGAGTCGGTGGCCTCAAGCAGCTCGTCGATCGGCGGGTTGATGATGCCCTCGGGCGCGGTCATGGAAGAGGACACGCGAAAACCTTCCGAAAGGGTGGAAAAAAAGACAACAGGTCAGCCTACACCGAGCAAGGCTAGCAGTTCAGTGGCGACCTGCTCGACGGAGGTGTTGACCAGGGTGGTGTCGAACTCCGGCTCGGCCGCCAGTTCGATCTTGGCCGCCTCCAGCCGCTTCTCGATCACGTCCTGCGGCTCGGTGCCCCGGCCGGTGAGCCGGCGGACCAGCTCGTCCCAGCTCGGCGGAGCCAGGAAGACCAGCTGCGCCTCGGGCATGGACTCGCGCACCTGACGGGCACCCTGCAGGTCGATCTCCAGCAGCACGGGCTCGCCGCGCTCCAGCTTCTCCTGGACCGCCGCCCGGGGGGTGCCGTAGCGGTTGCCCGCGAACACGGCCCACTCCAGCAGCTCACCGTTGGCGATCAGCTTGTCGAACTCGTCGTTGTCGACGAAGTGGTACTGGACCCCGTGCTGCTCGCCCGGCCTCGGGTGGCGGGTCGTCGCCGACACCGAGAGCCAGACTTCGGGGTGCTGCTTCCTCATATGAGCGACGACCGTGCTCTTGCCGACCCCCGAGGGGCCGGAGAGCACGGTCAGCCGCGGACGCTCACTCATGCACCGATTATCCCGGATCGCGGGCGATCCTGGGACCACGGGGGCACGGTCAGGCGGCACCGCCGCCGAACTCCCGCTCCAGGGAGGCGATCTGGTTCGTTCCGAGACCACGGACACGGCGGCTCTCGGAGATGCCGAGCCGCTCCATGATCTGCTTGGCACGGACCTTGCCCACGCCCGGCAGGGACTCCAGCAGAGCGGAGACCTTCATCTTGCCGATCACGTCGTTGTCGGCCTTGCCGGCCTTGATCACCTCGTGCAGGGAGGCGCCGGAGTGCTTGAGCCGGTTCTTGACCTCGGCGCGCTCCCGGCGAGCCTCGGCGGCCTTCGCGAGCGCGGCGGTGCGCTGTTCAGGGGTAAGGGGCGGAAGAGCCACGCCGTTCACCTCAGGTGTGGATGGAAGGGATTGAACTAGGACTGTTGTGGTTCCCAGGACACCGGCCAGAGAGCGACGCGCCGCCCCTGACCTGCGAGAGCAGCAGTATTCGCGGCTCTTCGATGACCTATCGCCGGACACTACCCGGATTGCGGCGCCGCGTCAGGAAAAGAACACGAAAAGTCCTGGTCAGCCAAGGCCGACCAGGACTTTCCAGGGCAAAATGACCATGATTGCGAAGCTTTGGCGGCGCCGATGTGACGGCGCTCACGTCGGACCGCCGTCCCGCCCGCCCTGTCGCAACCCGTCACGAGGGTGCTGCGGAGCGTCCTCCGGGGCGAACCCCGCCATGCCGTCCGCTACTTGACCGCCTCGGCGTACTCCTGGACAAAACGGTCCGCAGCCGAACGCAGTGCCGCCACCGAGGGCCCGTGCTTGAGCACGTCCCGGCTGACGCTCGGGACGACATTGCGCACCGAGGCGCCGAACACCCGCGGCAGGTCCGCCATGGTCGCGCCCTGCGCCCCGATGCCGGGGGCCAGCAGCGGGCCGTTGATCGCCAGGTCCACCCCGGCGTCGGCCAGGGTGGCGCCGACCACCGCGCCGAAGGAGCCCAGCGGCTCGGCCCCGGCGTTCTCCTCGGCCAGCTGGCGCAGCACCGAGGCGGCGACCGGCTCGCCGTCGGCGCCGATCGCGCGCTGCACCTCCGCGCCCTCCGGGTTGGAGGTGAGCGCCAGCGCGAACACGCCCGCGCCGCTCTCCTTCGCCAGGTCCAGCGCCGGGCGCAGCGAGCCGAAGCCCAGGTAGGGGCTGACCGTGACGGCGTCCGAGAAGAGCGGGCTGCCGGGCGCCAGGAAGGCCTCCGCGTAGGCGGCCATGGTGGAGCCGATGTCGCCGCGCTTGGCGTCCATCAGGACGAGCGCGCCGGCCGCCCTGGCCTCCTCGACCGACCGCTCCAGGACCGCGACGCCCCGGGAGCCGAAGCGCTCGTAGAACGCGGCCTGCGGCTTGAGCACGGCCACCCGGTCGGCCAGCGCCTCGACCACGGTGCGGCTGAAGGTCTCCAGGCCCGCGACGGTGTCCTCCAGGCCCCAGGCGGCGAGCAGGGAGGCGTGCGGGTCGATGCCCACGCAGAGCTGGCCGCGGGTGTCGAGGGCGTGGCGCAGCCGGGCGCCGAAGGGGGCGAGGGTCATGACGTCCTTCCGGGGGCGGGAGAGAGGGCGTGAGGGAGGGAGCGAGGGGTTCAGGCGGCCGTGCGGTCGTCGACCGCGCTGCCGACGGCCGCGGCCAGGCTGCGGAAGCCGCCGGCCCGCAGGCGCGCCGACAGGCCCTTGTGGACGCGCCGGCACCAGAGCGGGCCCTCGTAGATGAAGGCGCTGTAGCCCTGCACCAGGTCGGCGCCGTGGACGATCCGCTGCCAGGCGTCCTCGGCGGTCTCGATGCCGCCGACCGACACCAGCGTCAGCCGGCCGCCGGTACGGGCGCGCAGCCGCTGGAGGACCACCAGCGCGCGCTCCTTGAGCGGGGCGCCGGACAGGCCGCCCATGCCGATCTCCGCGACCCGGGCGGCGTCGCTGCGCAGTCCCTCGCGGCCGATCGTGGTGTTGGTCGCGATGATGCCGTCCAGGCCCAGCTCCAGGGCCAGGTCGGCGACCTCGTCGATGTCCTCGTCCGCCAGGTCGGGGGCGATCTTGACCAGCAGCGGTACATGGTGCGGGGTGGTCCGGTCGGCGGCCTCGCGCACGGCGCTCAGCAGCGGGCGCAGGTGCTCGACGGCCTGGAGGTTGCGCAGCCCGGGGGTGTTCGGCGAGCTGACGTTGACCACCAGGTAGTCGGCGAAGCGGGCGAGCCGCTCGGTGGACTTCACGTAGTCGGCGACCGCGTCGGCCTCCTCGACCAGCTTGGTCTTGCCGATGTTGACGCCGACGACCGGGGTGGAGCTGGTGTGCGGGCGCGCGGCCAGCCGGGCGGCGACCCGGGCCGAGCCCTGGTTGTTGAAGCCCATCCGGTTGATCAGCGCGCGGTCCTCGACCAGCCGGAACAGCCGCGGCTGCGGGTTGCCGGGCTGCGCCTCGCCGGTGACGGTGCCGATCTCGACGTAGTCGAAGCCGAGCATCGACAGGCCGTCGATGCCGACCCCGTTCTTGTCGAAGCCGGCCGCCAGGCCGAACGGTCCCGGCAGGGCGAGTCCGAGGGCGTCGGTGCGCAGCGCCCGGTCGCGCGGGGCGAGCACCAGCCGGACGAGGCCGCGCAGGCCGGGCACCGAGGAGGCCAGCCGGATCCAGAAGAAGGCCAGGTGGTGGGCCTTCTCGGGGTCCATCTTCTTGAACACGAGGTCGAACAGCAGCTTGTACACAAGATCCTCCCAGGGCATGGAAGTGGGGGGCACCCGGCGGTACTGGTGCCCCCCACTGCGGTGGTGCTAGTTGGCGCGGCCGGCGTTGATCAGCTCGGCGTGCTCCTGGAGCGACATGACGCCGACCTCGTCGCGCAGCAGCCGGTCGATGCCCTGGACGGCGGCACCCATGGCCTGCACGGTGGTCAGGCAGGGCACCGCGCGGGCGACGGCGGCGGTGCGGATCTCGTAGCCGTCGAGGCGGCCGCCGGTGCCGTACGGCGTGTTGATGATGAGGTCGACCTCACCGTCGTGGATCAGCTGGACGATGGTCCGCTCGCCGTTCGGGCCCTCGCCCTCGCTGTGCTTGCGCACCAGGGTCGACGGGATGCCGCCGCGCTGGAGCACCTCGGCGGTGCCGGCGGTGGCGAGCACCTCGAAGCCCAGGCTGACCAGCGCGCGGGCCGGGAAGACCAGGTTGCGCTTGTCGCGGTTGGCGACCGAGACGAAGACCTTGCCCTTGGTCGGCAGCGCGCCGTAGGCGCCGGCCTGGGCCTTCGCGTAGGCGGTGCCGAACACCCGGTCCAGGCCCATGACCTCGCCGGTGGAGCGCATCTCCGGGCCGAGCACGGTGTCCACGCCGCGGCCGTGCACGTCGCGGAAGCGGCTCCACGGCATCACGGCCTCCTTGACCGCGATCGGGGCGTCCGCCGGCAGGGTGCCGCCGTCGCCCTCGGCCGGGAGCATGCCCTCGGCGCGCAGCTCGGCGATGGTGGCGCCGAGCGAGACCCGGGCGGCGGCCTTGGCCAGCGGCACCGCGGTCGCCTTGGAGGTGAACGGCACGGTGCGCGAGGCGCGCGGGTTGGCCTCCAGGACGTACAGGATGTCGCCGGAGAGCGCGAACTGGATGTTGATCAGACCGCGCACCCCGACGCCGCGGGCGATGGCCTCGGTGGAGGCGCGCAGCCGCTTGATGTCGTACCCGCCGAGGGTGATCGGCGGCAGGGCGCAGGCGGAGTCGCCGGAGTGGATGCCGGCCTCCTCGATGTGCTCCATGACGCCGCCGAGGTACAGCTCGGTGCCGTCGTAGAGGGCGTCGACGTCGATCTCCACCGCGTCGTCGAGGAAGCGGTCGATCAGCACCGGGTGCTCGGAGATCAGACCGGCGTGCCGCTCCAGGTAGGAGGCGAGCGACTCCTCGTCGTAGACGATCTCCATGCCGCGTCCGCCGAGCACGTAGGACGGGCGGGCGAGCACCGGGTAGCCGATCTCGTCGGCGAGGGCCTTGGCCTCCGCGAAGGAGAAGGCGGTGCCGTGCTTGGGGGCGGGCAGGCCCGCGTCGCGCAGCACGCGGCCGAAGGCGCCGCGCTCCTCGGCCAGGTCGATGGCCTCCGGCTGGGTGCCGACGATCGGCACGCCGTTGTCCTTGAGCGCCTGGGCCAGGCCGAGCGGGGTCTGGCCGCCGAGCTGGACGATCACACCGGCGAGCGGTCCGGCCTGCTTCTCGGCGTGGACGATCTCCAGCACGTCCTCCAGGGTGAGCGGCTCGAAGTAGAGCCGGTCGGAGGTGTCGTAGTCGGTGGAGACGGTCTCCGGGTTGCAGTTGACCATGACGGTCTCGTACCCGGCGTCGGCGAGCGCGAAGGAGGCGTGCACGCAGGAGTAGTCGAACTCGATGCCCTGGCCGATGCGGTTCGGGCCGGAGCCGAGGATGATCACCGCGGGCTTGGTGCGCGGGGCGACCTCGTTCTCCTCGTCGTAGGACGAGTAGAAGTACGGGGTCCTGGCCGCGAACTCCGCCGCGCAGGTGTCGACGGTCTTGAACACCGGGCGGATGCCCAGCGCGTGCCGGACCTCGCGGACCACGTCCGGGCGCAGGCCGCGGATCTCGCCGACCTGGTGGTCGGAGAAGCCGTGCCGCTTGGCGTGGCGCAGCAGCTCGGGGGTGAGCTCGGGGGCCTCGGCCAGCTCGGTGGCGATCTCGTCGAGCAGGAAGAGCTGGTCGACGAACCACGGGTCGATCTTGGTGGACTCGAACACCTCGTCCGGGGTGGCCCCGGCCCGGATGGCCTGCATCACGGTGTTGATCCGGCCGTCCGTCGGCACGACCGCCCTGGCCAGCAGCTCGGCCTTGTCGCCCACCGGGCCGATCCAGGTGAACTGGGAGCCCTTCTTCTCCAGCGAGCGCAGCGCCTTCTGCAGCGCCTCGGGGAAGTTGCGGCCCATGGCCATCGCCTCGCCGACCGACTTCATGGTGGTGGTGAGGGTGGCGTCGGCGCTCGGGAACTTCTCGAACGCGAACCGGGGCACCTTGACCACGACGTAGTCGAGGGCCGGCTCGAAGGAGGCCGGGGTCTGCTCGGTGATGTCGTTGGGGATCTCGTCGAGGGTGTAGCCGACGGCGAGCTTGGCGGCGATCTTGGCGATCGGGAAGCCGGTCGCCTTGGAGGCCAGCGCCGAGGAGCGGGACACCCGCGGGTTCATCTCGATGACGATGACCCGGCCGTCGTCGGGGTTGACGGCGAACTGGATGTTGCAGCCGCCGGTGTCGACGCCGACCTCGCGGATCACGGCGATGCCGATGTCGCGCAGGATCTGGTACTCGCGGTCGGTGAGCGTCATCGCCGGGGCGACGGTGATCGAGTCACCGGTGTGCACGCCCATCGGGTCGAAGTTCTCGATCGAGCAGACGACCACGACGTTGTCGTTCTTGTCGCGCATCAGCTCGAGCTCGTACTCCTTCCAGCCGAGGATGGACTCCTCCAGGAGCACCTCGGTGGTCGGGGAGAGCGTCAGGCCCTGGCCGGCGATGCGGCGCAGCTCGTCCTCGTCGTGGGCGAAGCCGGAGCCGGCGCCGCCCATGGTGAAGGAGGGGCGGACGACGACCGGGTAGCCGCCCAGGGTGTCGACCCCGGCGAGCACCTCGTCCATGGTGTGGCAGATGACCGAGCGGGCGGACTCGCCGTGGCCGATCTTGGCGTTGACCGCCTCGACCACGCCCTTGAACAGCTCACCACGCCCTTGAACAGCTCGCGGTCCTCGCCCTTGTTGATCGCCTCGACGTCGGCGCCGATCAGCTCGACGCCGTACTTCTCCAGCGTGCCGGCGCTGTGCAGGGAGATCGCGGTGTTGAGCGCGGTCTGGCCGCCCAGGGTCGGCAGCAGGGCGTCGGGGCGCTCCTTGGCGATGATCTTCTCGACGAACTCCGGGGTGATCGGCTCGACGTAGGTGGCGTCGGCGATCTCCGGGTCGGTCATGATCGTCGCCGGGTTGGAGTTCACCAGGACGACCCGCAGGCCCTCGGCCTTGAGGACGCGACACGCCTGCGTGCCCGAGTAGTCGAACTCGGCGGCCTGGCCGATCACGATCGGGCCGGACCCGATGACCAGGACGGACTTGATGTCAGTGCGCTTAGGCACGCGGGCCCTCCATGTGGTTCACGCTGTGCTGGTCGTCGCCTCGCATGAGCTCGACGAAACGGTCGAAGAGGTAGGCCGCGTCGTGCGGACCGGCAGCCGCTTCGGGGTGGTACTGCACGCTGAAGGCGGGCACGTCGAGCGCCTGGAGGCCCTCCACCACGTCGTCGTTCAGGCAGACGTGGGAGACCTCGACCCGCCCGTACGGGGTGTCGCTGACCTTGTCCAGCGGCGCGTTCACGGCGAAGCCGTGGTTGTGGGCGGTCACCTCGACCTTGCCGGTGGTGCGGTCCTGCACCGGCTGGTTGATGCCGCGGTGGCCGTACTTGAGCTTGTAGGTGCCGAAGCCCAGCGCGCGGCCGAGGATCTGGTTGCCGAAGCAGATCCCGAAGAACGGGGTCTTCCGCTCCAGCACGCCCTGCGCCACGGCGACCTGGTGGTCGGCGGTCGCCGGGTCGCCCGGACCGTTGGAGAAGAACACGCCGTCGGGGTTGACGGCGTAGACGTCCTCGATCGTCGCGTTGGCGGGCAGCACGTGCACCTCGATGCCGCGCTCGGCCATCCGCTGCGGGGTCATCGCCTTGATGCCGAGGTCCAGGGCGGCGACGGTGAAGCGCTTCTCACCGATCGCGGGCACCACGTACGGCTCGGTGGTGGCGACCTCGGCGCACAGGTCGGCGCCCTTCATCTCGGGCGAGGACTGCACCTTGGCGAGCAGCGTGGCCGGGTCGGCCAGGGCCTCGCCGGAGAAGATGCCGCAGCGCATGGCGCCGCGCTCGCGCAGGTGGCGGGTGAGCGCCCGGGTGTCGATGCCGCTGATGCCGACGATGCCCTGGTTCACCAGCTCCTCGTCCAGCGAGCGGCGGGAGCGCCAGTTGGAGGCGACCCGGGCGGGGTCGCGGACGACGTACCCGGCGACCCAGATCTGCTTGGACTCGTCGTCCTCGTCGTTCCAGCCGGTGTTGCCGATCTGCGGGGCGGTCATCACGACCACCTGGCGGTGGTACGAGGGGTCGGTGAGGGTCTCCTGGTAGCCGGACATGCCGGTGTTGAAGACGGCCTCGCCGTAGGTCTCGCCGGTCGCGCCGTAGGCCTGGCCCCGGAAGGTCCGGCCGTCCTCCAGGACGAGCACAGCGGGCACACGCTCCCGCCGTTGGCGCTGCGTGGTGGGGGCAGGTGCGGTCATGACGCGGCCTCTTCCGTCTTCTTCGTCGTCGTACGTGTTGCGAGCTGAGCGACCGCCTCGACCCAGGCGGTGTGCTCGTCGGGGTGGTCGAACCGGAACCCGGAGTCCACGTCGGTGCCCGTGGAGGTCCCCCCGGCCGAAGGCCCGGGGAGCGTCCAGGTGACGACGAGGAGCCCGGACGGGACGACCTTGCCGGCGATCCCGGAGTCCGTCCGGGCACCGATCAGGTGCTCGGCGGGGATCCAGAAGTCGACGTCACCCGGGCGCTGCACCAGCAGGCCGTTCTCGCCGAGGGTCAGATCGGCGCGGCTGCGGGTGCCCAGGCCGTGCGCGACGACCCGGTCGAGCCAGTTCCCGGCGGTGGTGGTGCCGTGGTACCGGCCGCTGCTCTCCAGGATGGTCCGGCCGGCGCGCTCCGGCACGGCGGGGAGCGGCGGGATCCCGGACTGCAGGGTGCGGCGCCAGTTCCAGCCCTGGCGCATCAGCCAGTACACGAGGCCGATGATCAGCAGCAGGCCGACCGTCCAGCCGATGTACCCGGGCCAGTTGGCGACCCTGGCCTGCTCCTGGGCCAGCAGCGCCGCGGCGCCGCCGCCGTTCGTGGAGCTCACGCGAGGCCACCCTGCTCGACCAGCTCGCCGGCCAGCACCGTGGCGGTGCCGCGCAGGAAGGTGGCGTGCACCCGTCCGGGCAGGTCGAGGCCCTTGTAAGGGGTGTTGCGGGAGCGGGTGGCGAAGCTGTCGGGGTTCACGGCACCACGGTACGCGGGATCGAACAGCACCAGGTTTGCGGGCTCACCCACCGAGACCGGCCGGCCCTGCCCCGCGAGGCGGCCGATCCGGGCCGGGCGGTGCGACATCCGGTCGGCGACGCCCTCCCAGTTCAGCAGGCCGGTGTCGACCATGGTCTGCTGCACCACGGACAGCGCGGTCTCCAGGCCGACCATGCCCATCGCGGCCACGGCCCACTCGCAGTCCTTGTCCTCGGCCGGGTGCGGCGCGTGGTCGGTGGCGACGGCGTCGATGGTGCCGTCCGCCAGCGCCTTGCGCAGCGCCTGGACGTCCTCGGCGGTGCGCAGCGGCGGGTTGACCTTGTACACCGGGTCGTAGGAGCGGACCAGCTCGTCGGTCAGCAGCAGGTGGTGCGGGGTGACCTCGGCGGTGACGTCCCAGCCCTTGGCCTTGGCCCAGCGGACGATCTCGACCGAGCCGGCGGTGGAGACGTGGCAGATGTGCAGCCGGGAGCCGACGTGCGCGGCGAGCAGCACGTCCCGGGCGATGATCGCCTCCTCCGCGACGGCCGGCCAGCCGCCGAGGCCGAGCTCGCCGGAGACCTGGCCCTCGTTCATCTGGGCGCCCTCGGTCAGCCGCGGCTCCTGCGCGTGCTGGGCCACGACACCGTCGAAGGCCTTCACGTACTCCAGCGCGCGGCGCATCATCACCGCGTCGTCGACGCACTTGCCGTCGTCGGAGAAGACCCGGACGCCGGCGGCGGACTCGTGCATGGCGCCCAGCTCGGCGAGCTTCTTGCCCTCCAGGCCGACGGTGACGGCGCCGACCGGCTGGACGTCGCAGTAGCCGGACTCCTGGCCCAGCCGCCAGACCTGCTCGACCACACCGGCGGTGTCGGCCACCGGGAAGGTGTTGGCCATCGCGTGGACGGCGGTGAAGCCGCCCTTGGCGGCGGCGCGGGTGCCGGTGAGGACGGTCTCGGCGTCCTCCCGGCCGGGCTCGCGCAGGTGGGTGTGCAGGTCGACCAGGCCGGGCAGGACGATCAGCCCGGTGGCGTCGATCTCGATGTCCGCGGTGGCGTCCAGGGCGGTGCCGATCGCCGCGATCGCACCGTCGACGAGGTGGAGGTCCTGCGGAGCGCCGCCGAGGATCTGGGCGTTGCGGATCAGGTAGGTGGTCACTGGGCGCTCTCCACGGAGTCGGTGCGGGGGATGTCGGTGAGGGTGGCTCCGCCGAGCAGCAGGTAGAGCACGGCCATCCGGACGGAGACGCCGTTGGCGACCTGCTCGACCACGGTGCAGCGCGGCGAGTCGGCGACCTCGGCGGTGATCTCCATGCCGCGGACCATCGGGCCGGGGTGCATGACGATGGCGTGCTCGGGCAGCCGGGCCATCCGCGGGCCGTCCACGCCGTAGCGGCGGGTGTACTCGCGCTCGGTGGGGAAGAACGCGGCGTTCATCCGCTCGCGCTGGACCCGGAGCATCATCAGCGCGTCGGTCTTCGGGAGCACGCTCTCCAGGTCGTAGCTGACCTCGCAGGGCCAGTTCTCGATCCCGATCGGCAGCAGGGTCGGCGGGGCGACGAAGGTCACCTGGGCGCCGAGCGTGGTGAGCAGGTGGACGTTCGAGCGGGCCACCCGGCTGTGCAGGATGTCGCCGACGATGGTCACCCGCCGCCCGGCCAGGTCGTTGCCCGCGCCCGGGTTGAGGTGGCGGCGCATGGTGAAGGCGTCGAGCAGGGCCTGGGTGGGGTGCTCGTGGGTGCCGTCACCGGCGTTGATGACGCTGCCGTGCAGCCAGTCGGACTGGGCCAGCCGGGCCGGCGCGCCGGAGGCGTGGTGCCGGACGACGACCGCGTCGGCGCCCATCGCCTGGAGGGTCAGGGCGGTGTCCTTGAGGCTCTCGCCCTTGGAGACCGAGGAGCCCTTGGCGGAGAAGTTGATGACGTCCGCGGAGAGCCGCTTCTCGGCGACCTCGAAGGAGGTCTTGGTGCGGGTCGAGTCCTCGAAGAAGAGGTTGACGACGGTGCGGCCGCGGAGGGTGGGGAGCTTCTTGACCGCCCGGCCGGACAGCTGGGCGAGTTCCTCGGCGGTGTCCAGGATGAGCAGCGCGTCGTCGCGGGTGAGATCGGCGGCGGACACGAGGTGGCGCTTCACGCGGGTTACTCCGGGAGGTGCGATTCGGTGGCCTGAGCGGCCAGGGCCTGGGAGGAGCGCGCCGCGAAGTCGCGGTCGCCGACGAGCACGGCGTCGACGCCGTCGCGGTCGGACAGGCGCACCTGGACGGCCTCGCGCAGCGAGGTGGGGAGGTTCTTGCCCACGTAGTCGGCGCGGATCGGCAGCTCGCGGTGGCCGCGGTCGACGAGGACGGCGAGCTGGACGGCGCGCGGGCGGCCGATGTCGTTGAGGGCGTCGAGCGCGGCACGGATGGTGCGGCCGGAGAAGAGCACGTCGTCGACGAGGACGACCAGCCGGCCGTCGATGCCGCCGGGCGGGATCTCGGTGTGCTCCAGGGCGCGGGCGGGCTTCAGCCGCAGATCGTCCCGGTACATCGTGATGTCCAGGGTGCCGAGCGGGATGTCCTGGTCGGTGATCTGGGCGAGCCTGGCGTGCAGCCGCCGGGCGAGGTGGACACCCCTGGTGTGGATGCCCAGCAGCACGACGTCCTCGGCGCCCTTGGCGCGCTCGACGATCTCGTGCGCTATCCGGGTGATGACCCGGGCGATGTCCGTGCCGTCCAGCACTTGGTGCGGCGGCCTCGGTGCGGATTCCTGGTGTGCGGTCATGCCGAAGCGGACCTCCTTCCCCGCCTCACGGGACGGGTCTTAAAGGATGTCGGGAGACCCCCGCCGACCTGCGGCGCGGGCTCCGGTCATCCTACCAGCGTGATTCTGCGGCCAACCGACGGCCATCGTTCCGCTTCCCCTGGTTCACGTGCCGGACGCACCCCTGATGCGGCCCATTCGCACGACTGCCCCATTCGGCTTGACGCAACTACCTCACTCTACGTAACCTCACAGTGAGTTACGAGACGGACGTCGAACCCACCGGTAACGGCGTCGGCAATCGCCCGTGACCCACCACTGAACGCGAAGCAATCTCGTCCGGGGAGATCAATGTCCAGCGACTACGCGAAGCAGCTCGGAGGCAAGCTCCGAGCCATCCGCACCCAGCAGGGACTCTCCCTGCACGGTGTCGAGGAGAAGTCCCAGGGGCGCTGGAAGGCAGTCGTCGTCGGCTCGTACGAGCGTGGAGACCGTGCGGTCACCGTGCAGCGTCTGGCCGAACTGGCGGAGTTCTACGGGGTCCCGGTACAGGAGCTGCTGCCCGGCGGTACGCCCGGCGGCGCGGCCGAGCCGCCGCCGCGCCTGGTCCTCGACCTGGAGAGACTGACCCAGGTCCCGTCCGAGAAGGCCGGCCCGCTGCAGCGCTACGCGGCGACCATCCAGAGCCAGCGCGGCGACTACAACGGCAAGGTGCTGTCGATCCGCCAGGACGACCTGCGCACCCTGGCCGTGATCTACGACCAGTCGCCGTCGATCCTCACCGAGCAGCTCATCTCCTGGGGCGTGCTCAACCCCGACGCGCGCCGTGCGGTGCGCGAGGAGGAGACGGGCTGAGTCCCGGCCCCTCGGTTCCCGGCTCCCCGGTTCGCGGCCCACGAAACGGGAGCGGGAACGGCGAACACCAGCAGAAACGTCACGGCGCGGCACCCCGTACAGGGTGCCGCGCCGCGGCGTTCCCGGGCGGCCCTCCCGGCGGCCCGCCCCGGCTTTCAGCAGACCGTCTCCAGCCGGTAGCCCGGCTCGGCCGCCACGCCGTCCAGCCGCACCGGACCGGCGGCGGGCGTCCACACCCGGCCCTCGCTGACCCAGGCCCAGGCGGTCGGCCGGTACTCCCCGCAGGCCGCCGCCGAGCCCTGCGCGCCGTGCAGCACCGCGAGACCGGGCAGCCCCCGGGCCAGCCCGGCGCAGAGCACCGCGCAGAGCAGCTCGAGGTCCTCGTCGTTGATCCGCACCACGCCGTCCTCCCACTGGAGCACCCGGGCCGCCGCGGTCAGCCGCCCGCCGGGGGCGTCCACCGACAGCCGCAGCTCGTAGACGCCGCTGCCGGCCCCCAGCAGCATCCGGCGGAACACCTCGGCGCCCTGCTCGTAGGCGCCGCGCACGGCCTCGTCGCGCTCACCGTGGAGGCGGCCGTCGAGCAGCAGGTCGGCGTGCCGCAGGGTCAGCCCGTTCTCCCGGGCCCGGACCAGCCGGGGCAGGAAGTCGCCGACCAGCTCCTCGCCCTGATAGGCCAACAGCTGGGTTCGCAGCGGCGGGTTGACCAGGTAGCGCTCGCGGGCGGCCGGCTCCGCCGGGTCGAGGCCGTGCAGCAGACAGAACTCGGCGAAGTCCTGCGGGTGGAACATCCGCGCCCGGACGGTGTCGAACCGCCGCCGGGCGTCGGCGAGCAGTTCGGCGGTCTCGGCGAGGTACCGCTCGTGGTCCGGGGCGTCCGACAGCTGCCAGGCGCGGGCCTCCTCGAAGTCCGCCGCGCTGGTGAGCACCCCGATCACGAAGGCCTGGCCGGCCCCCTCGGACCGCTGCCGCTCGCAGCCCTCGGCCCGCTCGGCGGCGGCGCGCGGACGGACCCGGGGGCGGTGGCCGGCGGCGGTGCAGTCGGGGGTGCGGCGGGCGCGGCCGTTGCGGCTCATCGGGGCTCCTCGGACGCCCCGCGTGGCGCACACGTACGACGTGTCACAGGAATGTAACCGAGGGTGAATCGGATGTTTGGAGTCACGCACGGTTGTGCGCCCGGGCGGTCGCGCCCCGCGCATCCGCCCCGCGCGAGGCGCCGTCGTCACACCCCGTGCCCACCCGCTCACACCGTTTCAGCCACCCACGCCCGCGCACACCCCTGAACGAGCGCCCCCGATCCGAGCGGGCGCCCCCGCCCCGAGACCCCTCCCCCACGACCGGGCGAATTACCTCGGCACGCGCGCGAGTTGCCGGGACTGGGCGACCAGGCGGCCGGTCTCGTCCCAGACCTCGGCGTCCTCCTCGAAGTACCCGCCCGCCAGGTTCCGGGTCGCGTGCACGACCCGCAGCCAGCCCGGGGCGGGCTTGGCCCGCAGATGCACCGTCAGCTCCACGGTCGGCGCCCAGCCCGGCATCCCGAGGTCGAAGGTGACCGGCGGCAGCGCGTCGGCGACCAGCAGGAGCAGCAGCGGGTCGGGCTCGCGGCCGTCGGCGAGCCGGAACCAGCCCTGGATCCGGCCGGTGCCGGACGGCTGGCCGAGCGCCCAGCCGATGGTCGCCGGGTCGAGCCGCATGTCGAACCGCTCCAGCAGCGCGGCCTGCGCGATCAGCTCCTTGGGCGCGTGCTCGACGCCGATGCACTGGTCCGGCGGCGGCAGCTGCGGCGGGGTGGCGCTGGTCCGCACCTCGCCGTCGTGGGTGGCGAGGTCGCCGTGGGTGGCGAGCACCCGCAGCCGTTCCACGCCGCCCTGGCTGAGCGCGGCGGTGCCGGTGGAGAGGGTGCGGCCGGTGCGGACGACCTCGGTGCGCACGGTGGCCGGCCCGGGGGTGGCGGCGGAGAGGTAGTAGCCGCTGATCGACACCGGGTCGGTGTGGTCGGCGCTCTCCGGGCGGGCCGTGTGCGTGAGCGAGAGCGCGTGGCCGGCGACGGCCAGCAGCAGTCCGCCGTTGACGCCGCCGCCGATCTGCCACCCGGCGCCGAGTTCGCCGTCGTAGCGGCCGGGCTCGTCCGGGTGCGGGGTGAGGGCGATGCCCTGATCGAACTCGCTGCGGATCGCCGTGGTCATGGGGGGTGGCCTGCCCTTCACTACGGGGTCACCGGCGGGCGTGGGCCGCCGGAGCACCAGGTTACTGACGAGTAGGGCCACCATACGCCGACCGGGTGAACATGCCGAACGGCCGCCGGACCGTTTCCGGTCCGACGGCCGTCGGTACAGGTGCGCGCCTCAGCGACGGATGCTCGGCTTGAGCTCCATGAAGCGGGCCAGCAGGCCGTTGACGAACGCCGGGGAGTCGTCGGTGGAGTACTCCTTGGCGATCTCCACCGCCTCGTCGACGACGACCGCGTCCGGGACGCTGTCCTCCCAGATCAGCTCGTAGGCGCCGAGCCGCAGGACGTTGCGGTCCGCGATCGGCATCCGGTCGAGCGTCCAGCCGACGGCGTACTGCGAGATCAGCTCATCGATCCGGCGGGCGTACTGGACGTACCCCTCCACCAGCTCCATGGTGTACTCGCCGACCTGAGGGGTGCCCTCGTCCGGCTTGGGCTCCCGGGCCCGGGCCACCCAGTCGGCGAGGACCGTCAGCGGGTCGACCCCACGGTGGTCGGCCTCGAACAGGATCTGGAAGGCTCGCGTGCGGGCCTTGGTGCGTGCGGACGACACGGACTTACTTCACCCGGCCGAGGTAGCTGCCGTCGCGGGTGTCGACCTTGACCTTCTCGCCGGTGGTCACGAAGAGCGGGACCTGGATCTCGGCGCCGGTCTCCAGCGTGGCCGGCTTGGTGCCACCGGTGGAGCGGTCGCCCTGGACGCCCGGCTCGGTCTCGGCGATGACCAGCTCGACGGCGGCCGGGAGCTCGATGTACAGCACCGCGCCCTCGTTCACGGCGACGAGCGCGTCGAAGCCCTCGAGCAGGTACTTGGCGGCGTCACCGACGACGACCGGCTCGATGGTCAGCTGGTCGAAGGTGTCCATGTCCATGAACACGTAGTTCTCGCCGTCCTTGTACGAGAACTGCATGGTGCGCTTGTCGACGTTCGCAGTCTCGACCTTGGTGCCGGCGTTGAAGGTCTTGTCGACGACCTTGCCCGTCAGGACCTCCTTGAGCTTGGTGCGCACGAAGGCCGGGCCCTTGCCGGGCTTGACGTGCTGGAACTCGACGACGGACCAGAGCTTCCCGCCGTCCAGCTTGAGAACCATGCCGTTCTTGAGATCGTTCGTGGAAGCCACGGGCGCACTAACTCCTGGATATAGCTGTCAAGGAACCAAGGGGTCGCGTCCTGGGACACACCTGTGTCACAGGGCGAGGAGCTCCTTGGTGGTGATGGTGAGCAGCTCGGGCCCGCCCTCCTCAAGGGGGCGAACGACGAGCGTGTCCTCGATCCGGACCCCGCCGCGTCCCGGGAGGTGGACTCCCGGGCCGACAGTGACCGGCACGCGGCTGTCCAGTTTACCCATGTCCGTGGGGCCGAGACGCGGTGCCTCCCGGATCTCCAGCCCGATGCCGTGGCCGACCGGGTGCGGAGAGGTCTCCGTGTGCCCGGCGGACTGCAGAATCTCCCGCGCCGCCTGGTCGGGCACATGCTGCTCGACCCCCGGGCCGAGCGCCTCCCGGCCGGCCCGCTGGGCCCGGAACACCAGCCGGTGCAGCTCGACCTGCCAGGGGGCCGGGGCCGCGCCGATCACGAAGGTCCGGGCGGTCGAGACCCCGTAGCCCCGGTACCGGGCGCCGAGCACCACGGTCAGGAAGTCGCCCTCCTCGACCCGGCGGTCGGTGGGCTGGTGCGCCTGCTGGCCCGAGTGGCTGCCGGTGCCGACCGAGACCGGGAAGGCCGCGCGGTCCGCGCCGTGGTCGATCATCCGGCGCTCCAGCTCCATCGCCAGGTGCCGCTCGGTCCGGCCGACCAGGATCGACTCCAGCAGCTCGCCGAGCGCCTGGTCGGCGATCTCCGCGGCGATCCGCAGATCGGCGATCTCGTACTCGTCCTTGACCACCCGCAGCCGCTCGACCGCCTGTCCGACGTCCGCCAGCCGGGTGCCCTCGACCAGCCCGGCCACGGCGCGGTGCCGGGTGACCGTCAGATCGTGCTCCTCCACCGCCAGCCCGGCCACCCGCAGCCCCGCCGCGGCGCCGGCCGCGGCCAGCGCGGTGTCCGCCCCGGCCGCCACCTCCAGCCGGGTCACCTCGGGCGAGATCAGGTGCTCCCCGGTGTCGTCCGGCGGCAGGTCGTCGGGCAGCGCCAGCAGCGCCCGGTCCCGGGTCAGCAGCAGGGTCGCCCCGCACGGCGGGCACCCGGTGAGGTACCGCACGTTCGCCGCCCGGGTGATCAGCGCCGCGTCGGTCCCGGACGCACCGCAGTGCTCCCGCAACCGCTCCCGCCGGCCCGCGTACGCATCAGCCATGCGTCGAGCCTACGAACCCCGCCCCCGATCCGCCCGCCGAACGCCCCCACCCGGGCCCGGCGGGCTACTCGACGGGGGCCGGGGCAGGGGCCGAAGCGGCGGCGGCGGCCGGGGCGGCCCACTTCTTCTCGACGCCGGCGAGGCGCCAGTAGGCGATGGCGGCGGCCCAGACGACGACGAACAGGCCGACGATGGCGTAGCCGACGTTGTCCAGGGTGATGTCCGCGATCCAGCCGGTCACCGGGTCGGTGAGGTCCAGCTTCTCGTGCAGCACGCCGACGAGTTCGATGGTCCCGATGATGAACGCCACCGCGATGGACAGTCCGGTGATGGTCAGGTTGTAGTACACCTTGCGCACCGGGTTGGAGAACGCCCACTGGTAGGCGAAGTTCATGAAGGTGCCGTCCAGGGTGTCGAACAGGCTCATCCCGGCCGCGAACAGCAGCGGCAGGCAGACGATCGCGTACCAGGGCAGGCCGGAGGCCGCGCCGGAGCCCGCCATCACCATCAGGGTCACCTCGGTCGCGGTGTCGAAGCCCAGGCCGAGCACCATGCCGACCGGGAACATCTGGCCGGGGCGGGTGATCGAGCGGGTGGCCCGGTTCAGCACCCGGGCCAGCAGGCCGCGCGAGTTGAGGTGGTCCTCCAGCTCGGCCTCGTCGAACCGGCCCTCCCGCATCGAGCGGAAGACCTTGAGGATGCCGAACAGCGCGGCCAGGTTGAGCGCGCCGATCAGGTAGAGGAAGGCCCCGGAGGCCGAGGTGCCGACCATGCCCAGCCACTGGTGGGTGGTGGACTCGTCGTCCATCAGGGTGCTGGCCAGCTGCGCGCCGCCCGCCACCAGGGCGGCCATCAGCACCACCATCGAGGAGTGGCCGAGCGCGAACCAGAAGCCGACCGAGACCGGCCGCTTGCCGTCCGCCATCAGCTTCCGAGTGGTGTTGTCGATCACCGCGATGTGGTCGGCGTCGAAGGCGTGCCGCATGCCGAGGGTGTACGCGGTGATGCCCAGGCCCACCCCGAAGACCTGGGTGCCCACCTCGTACTTCTCCGGTGCGACCAGGAAGATCAGCGTTCCGAAGGCCACCACGTGCATGGCCAGGATCACGCCCATCAGGCCGGCGGTCCGTACGGTGTCCTCCCGCCGCCATCGGAAGGTGGGCAGGGCGGTGGGCGCCGCCGGGGCGGCGACGGTTTCGGGCAGGGTCATCCTGGGATCACGCTCCAGCACCTCGTGGAAATACTTCGTGAGATGCCGCGGCCGGTCTCCTGGCTGACGGGGCTCCCGTACCCGCCTTCCCAGGCGCGCGAGGCGCCCAGTGGCGAGATGGGTACGGACACTTCCCCCCGATCACAGTGGCGAGGGCCGCTCCGGACTGGGACCCCTGAGGGTCCGTCACCGGTCTTCCCGAGCACCACGGCGGGCAACACCGTAGGGGGCGGGCGGCAACCCTTGCAAGGCTGCGCACCTGCGCAGGTGTCCAGGATCACAGCGCCCCGCCTGCGAGAATGGCCCGTATGCATCTCGTACCGGCCGACCGCGCGGGCCACCGCACCATCGACGGGCACCGGGTCTGCGAGGCCATCGCGGCGATCGGCGACACCGCCCACGTCCGCTCCTGGGCCGAGCGCTTCTCGCTGCTCGCCGACCCCGGCCGCCTCGCCCTGCTGCTCGCGCTGCACCGCACCGGGCCGCTCGCCGTCACCGACCTGGCGGTCGCCACCGGCATGCGCGACCCCGCCGTCTCCCAAGCCCTGCGGCTGCTCCGGACGGCCGGGGTGGTGACCGGCGAGAAGGAGGGACGTGTCGTGCGCTACCGGCTCGTGGACGCAGACCTGCGCCCCCTGCTGGACGCGTGCGCCGTCGACACCCCCGAGCACCACGAGCATTCCGAGCATTCCGAGCATTCCGAGCACGACGTAGCGACCGGCTGACCCCGGCCGGTCGCCCGGACGGCGGCCCCGTCAGCGAGCCGGGGTACCGGCCGGCTGGCAGGACGGGCACCAGAACAGATTGCGGGAGGCGTGCTCCTCGGCCCGGACCTCGGTGGCGCAGACCAGGCACGGCATCCCGGCCCGGCGGTAGACGTACACCTCGCCGCCGTGGTCGTCGACCCGCGGCGGACGGCCCATCGCCTCGGGGGTGTGCTCCGGGCGCACCGTGTCGATGCGCCCCGCGCCGACGCCCTCGCGCATCAGCGCGACCAGGTCGGCCCAGATCGCGTCCCACTCGGCCCGGAGCAGCTCGCGCCCCGTCCGGTGCGGATCGATGCCGTGCCGGAACAGCACCTCGGCGCGGTAGACGTTCCCCACCCCGGCCAGCACCTTCTGGTCCATCAACAGGGCGGCGACCGTCGTCCGGCTGGCCGCCATCCGCCGCCAGGCGGCGTCCGGGTCGGCGTCGGCGCGCAGCGGGTCGGGTCCGAGCCTGGCGGCCACCGCGGCCTTCTCGGCGCCGGTGATCAGCGCGCAGGTGTTGGGGCCGCGCAGATCGGCGACGTGCTCGTCGTTCTCCAGCCGCAGCCGGACCAGACCGACCGGCGCGGGCACCGGGCCGTCGCCGATCGCGCCGAAGGTGAAGCCCCCGTACAGGCCGAGGTGGATGTGCACCCAGGCGTCCTCGCCGAAGCCGAGGAACAGGTGCTTGCCGACGGCCTCCGCCGCCTCCAACTCCCGTCCGTCGATCAGCTCGGCACCGTCCGCGAACCGCCCCTGCGGGCTGCTGGCACGGACCGCCCGGCCGCCGAAGGCACGCTGGTTCTCGGCGGCGAGGCGGTGGATGATGTGGCCTTCCGGCACGGGCGCGGCTCCCCCGGTCGAACGTTCAGGACCCGTCCATCATCGCAGTCGGCACCGACAGACCCGCCGGGCGCACAGGCCCCTCAGCGGACCGGGATGCCCATCAGCCGGGCCAGGATCACCCGGTCGAGCTCGGCGGCGGTGGCGGCCACGTCGAGGTGGGAGTTGTCGATGATCGGCAGCCCGGAGTTGTACCAGCCGGCCATCCGGCCGTGGATCCGGGCCACCTCCTCGTCGCCGAGCCGGCGGTTCCCGCTGCGCCGGGCGTTGCGGTGGAGCACCGAGTCGAGGCTGGGCAGCAGCACCACCGGGATCATGCCGGGCCCGATGTGCCGCTTCCAGCCGCCGAGGCCGATCGCCGGGCGGTCGGGGAAGACCGCGTCGTCGATGATGCAGGAGATGCCGTTGGCGAGGTAGTTGCGGCAGGCGAAGCCGCAGGTCCGGCGGGCCAGCCGGTACTGCGCCTCGGAGGCGTTGTTCCAGCCGGACTGCGGGTTGGCGAAGCCGGACTGCACCCACTCCCGGACGTCGTCGAGGCTGATGTGCGCGGTCGGGGTGGGGCGCCGCTCGGCCCAGTGCCGGGCGACGGTGGTCTTGCCGGCACCGGCCGGACCGATCAGCAGCACCGCGATCGGGCCGGCGGGCGCGTGCTGCTGCGGCGGCCGGGCGGGCAGCTGGACGGGCGCGCCGGAGGGCAGCAGGAAGTGCCCGGTGGAGCCCGCGGGCACCGGGGCCGGCGCGGGCGGCGCGGCCGAGGCCGGCGGAGGGCCGGAC
>NZ_JZWY01000056.1:0-4333 GCF_000966955.1 Streptomyces sp. NRRL S-495 | reverse complement strand
AGGCCGGCGGAGGGCCGGACACGGGCACCGGGGCGGGCGCGGGGCCGGGTGGAGGGGACGGGAGCACCGGCAGCGGAACGGTCGGCGGCCCCGAGGCGTCGGTCGAGGCGGCCACCGGAACAACCCCCGGCACGGCCATCGGAACGGCCATCGGAACGACCACCCGCGCGGCCACCGGAAGAACGACCGGCCCGGCCCCCGGAACAGGCACCGTCCCGGCCGCCACCGGATACCCCGGCACCGGCGGGGCGACGGGACGTGGGGGGACGGATCCACCCCCGGCGTACTGCGTCACGGCACCTCCCGACTTCCTTCAGCGGGACACTACACGGCGGTGCGGCGGTGGACACAGCCCACCGCCGCACCGCCACCGGCCACCGGCCGGGCCCGGCCCCGAGGCGCCGTCAGCCCGCGGCGAGCTGCTCGGCGAGCGCCCGCAGGGCCAGCCGATCCCGAACCCGGCGATCGTCCCGGAGGCCACCGCGGCGATCACCGAGGTGTGCCGGAAGGTCTCCCGGGCGTACGGGTTGGAGATGTGCACCTCGACCAGCGGCGCGGTGCGCTGCGCGGCGGCGTCCCGCATCGCGTACGAGTAGTGGGTGAACGCGCCCGGGTTGATCACCACCGGCACCCGGCCGTCGGCGGCCTCGTGCAGCCACTCCACCATCTGCTGCTCGGAGTTGGTCTCGTGCACCTCGACCTCGAAGCCGAACTCCTTGCCGAGCGCGGTGCAGCGCTCGACCAGCCCGGCGTAGGAGGTGGCGCCGTAGACGTCGGGCTCGCGGCTGCCCAGTCGGCCCAGGTTGGGGCCGTTGAGCACCATCACCCTGGTCACCCGGACACCTCCGCGTAGGCGGCCACCAGCAGCGACGGGTCGGGGCCCTCCAGCACGGAGGTCTTGGCGAGGCCGTCCAGCACGATGAAGCGGATCAGGTCGCCGCGCGACTTCTTGTCGATCTTCATGGCGTCCAGCAGCTTCGGCCAGGCGTCCGCGCGGTAGGTGAGCGGCAGACCGACGGAGGCGAGCACCGAGCGGTGCCGGTCGGCGGTCTCGTCGTCCAGCCGCCCGGCGAGGCGGCCCAGCTCGGCGGCGTACACCATGCCGATCGAGATCGCCGCGCCGTGCCGCCACTTGTACCGCTCGTTGCGCTCGATGGCGTGGCCGAGGGTGTGGCCGTAGTTGAGGATCTCGCGCTGCCCGGACTCCTTGAGGTCCCCGGAGACCACATCGGCCTTGACCTGGATGGCGCGGCGGATCAGCTCGACGGTGTGCGGCCCGGCCGGGGTCCTGGCACCCTCGGGGTCGGCCTCGATCAGGTCGAGGATGACCGGGTCGGCGATGAAGCCGCACTTGATGACCTCGGCGAGCCCGGAGACGTAGTCGTGCTTGGGCACGGTCTCCAGGGTGCCGAGGTCGGCCAGCACGCCCACCGGCGGGTGGAAGGCGCCGACCATGTTCTTGCCCTCGGCGATGTTGATGCCGGTCTTGCCGCCGACCGCCGCGTCGACCATGCCGAGCAGCGTGGTGGGCATGGAGATCCAGCGCACCCCGCGCAGCCAGGTGGCGGCGACGAAGCCGGCCAGGTCCGTGGTGGCACCGCCGCCGAGACCGACGACGACGTCGCTGCGGGTGAACCCGGTCTGCCCGAGCACCGACCAGCAGTACGCGGCCACCTCGGCGCTCTTCGCCTCCTCGGCGTTCGGCACCTGCAGCGCGATCGCCTCGTAGCCCTCGCCGGCCAGGTCCTCGCGGACGGCGTCGGCGGTGGCGGACAGCGCCTCCGGGTGGATGATCGCGACCCGCTTGGCGCGGGTCCCGATCAGCGGGGACAGCTCACCGAGCAGCTGGTGCCCGATCAGCACGTCGTACGGGTCGTGGCCGGCGCTTCCGCCGACGTGGATCCTGACGGTGGTGTCAGTCATGGGGGGTCTTCAGCTCCAGTGCTTCCAGTACGGCGTCCGCGACCTGCTCGGGGGTGCGGCCGGCGGTGTCGACGACGGCGGTGGCCACCTCCAGGTAGAGGGGGCGGCGGGCCTCCATCAGCTCGCGCCAGCGGGCCCGCGGGTTGACCGCCAGCAGCGGGCGCGGGGCGTCCAGGCCGACCCGCTTGACCGCGTCGGCGAGCGGGACCTCCAGGAACACCACCGGCAGGTCGCGCAGCAGCTCCCGGGTCGGCCCGGCCATCACCGCGCCGCCGCCGAGCGCCAGCACCCCGGCGTGGGTCCCGGCCGCGGCGCGCACGGCCGCCTCCTCCAGCTTGCGGAAGTGCGGCTCGCCCTCGTCCACGAAGATGTCCGGGATCGGCTTGCCGGCCCGCGCCTCGATATCGGCGTCGGTGTCCCGGAAGCCCACGCCGAGGCGCTCGGCGACGACCTGCCCGACGGTGGACTTGCCACTGCCGGGCGGGCCGACCAGCACGAGGACCGGAGTGGTCATCGGACGATCAGGTTGTCGAGGTAGCTCCGCACGTTGCGCCGGGTCTCCGACACGTGGTCGCCACCGAACTTCTCGTTCACCGCGTCGGCGAGCACCAGGGCGACCATCGCCTCGGCGACGATGCCTGCCGCCGGCACCGCGCAGACGTCGGAGCGCTGGTGGTGCGCCTTGGCGGGCTCACCGGTGCGCACGTCCACGGTGCGCAGCGCGCGCGGGACGGTCGCGATCGGCTTCATCGCGGCGCGCACCCGCAGCAGCTCGCCGGTGGACAGACCGCCCTCGGTGCCGCCGGAGCGGCCGGAGACGCGCTTGGCGCCGTCGGGGCCCGGCACGATCTCGTCGTGCGCCTGCGAGCCGGGGACACGGGCGAGGTCGAAGCCGTCGCCGACCTCGACACCCTTGATCGCCTGGATGCCCATCAGCGCGGCGGCCAGCCGGGCGTCGAGGCGGCGGTCCCAGTGCACGTGCGAGCCGAGGCCGACCGGGACGCCGTAGGCGAGGACCTCGACGACGCCGCCGAGGGTGTCGCCGTCCTTGTGGGCCTGGTCGATCTCGGCGACCATCGCCTTCGACGCGTCGGCGTCCAGGCAGCGCACCGGGTCGGCGTCCAGCTTCGCCTCGTCGGAGGGCAGCGGCAGCACCCCGGCCGGGGCCTTGGCGGCGGCCAGCTCGACCACGTGGCTGACGATCTCGATGCCGCAGGTCTCCTTGAGGTAGGCGCGGGCGACGGCGCCGAGCGCGACCCGGGCGGCGGTCTCGCGGGCGCTGGCGCGCTCCAGGATCGGGCGGGCCTCGTCGATCGAGTACTTCTGCATGCCGGCCAGGTCCGCGTGGCCGGGGCGCGGGCGGGTCAGCGCCTCGTTGCGGCCGAGACCGGCCAGCACCTCGGGGTCGACCGGGTCGGCCGACATGACCTGCTCCCACTTCGGCCACTCGGTGTTGCCGACCATGACGGCCACCGGGCTGCCCATGGTGAGCCCGTGCCGGACGCCACCGAGGAAGGTCACCTCGTCCTGCTCGAACTTCATCCGTGCGCCGCGACCGTAACCGAGCCGGCGGCGCGCCAGGGCGTCGGCCACCACCGCGGTGGTGACCGGTACACCGGCGGGCAGGCCCTCCAGCGTCGCGACGAGTGCGGGGCCGTGCGACTCCCCCGCCGTCAGCCAGCGCAACGTACCCAACGGAGCTCCTTCATCAGCGGACCGGCGCGGGGCTGCCGCACCCGTCCGGGCGTGCCTTCTCTCCCCGAATCCTTTCATGCCGAACGGCCGACCGGACCTGGAGTCCGATCACCGGACAGCATTCGGCCGACCGGCGGACGGGAATGGCCGGTCACCGCGGGGCCGTCGGCCCGCCGGTGGGACGCCGCCACACCCCGGGCACAGTACGGACACGGTGGGCACACCGCGGACGCACACCGTCCGTGCACCACCCACGGCGCGGGCGGCGGTCAGCCCGTCGCGAGCGCCGCCTCGCCGGCCGCGCGGATCGCCGCCAGCGGACCGGGGGTGCGCCCGGTGAAGAGCTCGCTCTGCAGTACCGCCTGGTGCACCAGCAGGTCGAGGCCGCCCAGCACGGTCGCCCCGCGGTCCGCGCAGGCGGCGGCCAGCGCGGTCGGCCACGGGTGGTACAGCACGTCGAACAGCGCGCCCGGCCCGGCGGTCAGCCCCGCGGCGAAGGCGTCGGTCGCCCCGGCCGGGGTGGTGGCCACGGTGAGCGGATGGGCCAGCGCCTCGGCGCCGCGCTCCCAGTCGGCGGTGCGCACCGCCACGCCGAGCCGTTCGCCCAGCGCGGCCATCTCCCGGGCCCGCTCGGGGGTGCGGACGTAGACGGTCACCTCGCGGGCGCCGAGCCGGGCCAGCGCGGCCAGCGCCGAGGAGGCGGTGGCCCCGGCGC
>NZ_JZWY01000048.1:0-1991 GCF_000966955.1 Streptomyces sp. NRRL S-495 | reverse complement strand
CGATTAGCTCAGCGGGAGAGCACTACCTTGACACGGTAGGGGTCACTGGTTCAATCCCAGTATCGCGCACAGTGACGGCCTGGGCCGCGACTCGAACGAGTCGCGGCCCAGGCCGTTTTCGGCGTTCCGTCCCGGTCTCCGCGTGGTCCTTTGGGGCTCTGCGAGCTGTGTGGCTGCGCAACGGGAAGAGCCGCGTACGGTCGCCCTCACCGACGTCCGTACGCGGCATCTCCGCCTGCCGGGGCGCTCTGCGCGCCGCACTCGCCCGTCCGCGCACTCGCCCGTCCGCGAGTTGTCGCGGCCGCGGCCTCCCCGGCGGCACCGGCTCCCCGTCCCCAGGGGATCAGTGCCAGCTTGTGGTGCGCGTCAGTGGCCGATCAACTCGGCCACCGCCAGCGCCTGGTTCGCCATCTGCTCCCAGCCTCCGAACAGGACGGCCAGCAGCACCGCACAGGGCAGTGCCATGGCCAGCGCCACCGCCGGGTGCCTGGTGGGCTCCGCGGCCTGCGGCTGAGTGAAGGCCGGCCGCCGGCGGCGGGAGGTGGATCCCGTGTGCTGCGCTGCCATGCCCTGACTCCTGATTCGTGAGCTCGGCCGGTGGTGGAAGGCGGAACGGTGGTACACGTGGACGCGGTGGACGGCTTACCTCGGGGGACGAGCTCCCCGTCCACCGCTGAGAACAACGGTATGGCGCGAGGGGGTTGGTGGACGTCATGCCGTCGTACTGTTCTCCGGGCCTCCCGGAGGATGACGACCGGACCTGGGGCCTACTACCGCAGGCGGAGACGCCCGCCGCGGCTCCCCCGGGGGAACCCTGAGAGGGGACCCCGAGAAACGATTCGGCACCGCCCCGCCGACGGTCAGTCCAAGATCCGACAATCGGACGGTGGCTTCAGGTGTTGCGTATCAGCACACCGCAGCGGGCAGTCCGTAAGCTGTGCCGGACAGGAACTGACGACGCCCCACCCGACGGGGCCTCACCGACAGTCTGACGGGGAAACGGGAATGACGATGATGCGGCTGAGGCGTGAGGACCCCCGCATCGTCGGGCCGTACCGGCTGCACCGGCGGCTCGGGGCCGGCGGCATGGGCGTGGTCTACCTCGGCTCCGACCGCCGGGGGCAGCGGGTCGCGCTCAAGCTGATCCGGGCCGAACTGGCCGAGGACGTCGAGTTCCGCACCCGCTTCGCCCGCGAGATCGCCGCCGCGTCCAGGATCCGGGGCGGCTGCACCGCCCGTGTCATGGGCTCCGACATTGAGGCCGACCGGCCCTGGCTGGCCACCGCGTACGTCCCCGGGCCCTCGCTGTACAAGCGGGTCGGCGACGAAGGGGCACTGGGCTGGCCCGAGGTCGCCCGGATCGGGGCCGCGCTGGCCGACGGGCTGGTCAAGGTGCACGAGGCCGGCGTCGTCCACCGGGACCTCAAGCCCTCCAACATCCTGCTGTCGCCGCGCGGGCCCCGGATCATCGACTTCGGCATCGCCTGGTCGCGCGGGGCCAGCACGCTCACCCACGTCGGCACCGCCGTCGGCTCCCCCGGCTTCCTCGCCCCCGAGCAGGTCCGGGGGGTCGCCGTCACGCCCGCGACCGACGTCTTCGCCTTCGGCGCGACGCTCGCCTACGCGCTCACCGGGGACACCCCGTTCGGGTCCGGCGCCTCCTCGGAGGTCATGCTCTACCGCGTCGTGCACGAGGAGCCGGACCTCACCGCGGTGCCGCCGCAGCTGGCGCCGCTGATCCGGGCCTGCCTGGCCAAGGAACCCGCCGAACGGCCCGGCGCGGCCGCACTGCACGAGCGGCTGAGCGAACTCGCCGTGCGGGGCGCGGGCGGCGGGTCCGGCGGACCGTTCGGCCGGGGCCGCGGGGCCGGGGCGCGCGGCGACGCGGCCGGACGGGACGACCTGGCCGGTCGGGCCGGGGCCGCGCCCGGAGCGGCCGGCGCACCCGCCGAGGGACGGCCCGGGCCCGGCGGCGCGGACCGCTCCGGCGC
>NZ_JZWY01000474.1:0-2295 GCF_000966955.1 Streptomyces sp. NRRL S-495 | reverse complement strand
AGTCACGGTGGTGACGGCGGCCATCACGTCCCGCTCGGTGAGGCCGGGTTCGCGGCCCATCGAGGTGAGGAAGTTGACGATCGCCCGGTGCGGCACGGCCACGCCCTTGGGGCGGCCGGTGGAGCCGGAGGTGTACAGCAGGTAGGCCGGATCCTCCGGGCCGACCGTGACGTCCGGCGCCTGGGCGGGGGCGGCGGCGTGCTCGGGCCCGTCCACGAGGACGGCCTCCCGGCCGTGCAGCAGCTCGTCGCCGGCGGTCGCGCCCTCGGCGACCACCACGGTGACGCCGGCGTCGTCGAGCACGGCCCGGTTGCGGGCGAGCGGCTGGTCGACGTCGAGCGGCAGGTAGGCGGCGCCGCTGCGCAGCACGCCGAGCAGGGCGGCGGGCAGCAGCCGGCCGCGCCGGACGGCGACCGCGACCAGGTGGCCGGGGCCGACGCCGCGGGCGCCCAGCAGGTGGGCCAGCCGGTCGGCGGTGTCGAGGAGTCCGGCGTAGTCGAGGGTGCCGTCGGCGGCGGACACGGCGGGCGCGTCCGGGGTGCGGGCGGCCCGGTCGGCGACCAGCCGGTGCAGCGGGGCGTCGGGGATCGGTGCCTCGGTACGGTTGACCGGCTCGTCGGCCGCGAGTTCGGCGGCGGAGAGCATGACCAGCTCGCCGAGCGGGCGGTCGGGTTCGGCGACAGCGGCGGAGAGCAGCGCGACCAGGTGGTCGAGCGCGGCCCGCACGGACCGCTCCTCGTAGCGGGAGGTGCGGTACTCGGCGGACAGCAGTGGGCCGTCGGCCGGGAACTCCAGGAACAGCGAGAGATCGGTCTTGGCGGTGCTGTTGCACACCTCGGCGACGAAGGTGAGCTTCAGTCCCGGCAGTTCGACGCCGGCCACCGGGTGGTTCTGGACGGCCAGCAGCACCTGGGAGATCGGCGAGGCGGTGACACCGGGCGAGCCGCCGTAGCGCCGGGCGTGGTCGACGAAGGGGTGACCGCTGTGGTCGGCGGCCTCCAGCACGACCGGGCGGACCCGGGCGACCAGCTCGCGGAAGGTGTCGGCGCCCGCCACGTCGAAGCGCAGCGCGACGGTGTTGATCAGCGAGCCGATCACGGTCTCCAGCTCGGGCACCGGGCGGACGGCGAAGGGGCTGATCACGGCGACATCGGTCCGGCCGGTGTAGCGGTGCAGCACTCCGCCGAGCGCGGCGAGCACCACCGTGTAGAGGCTGGCGCCCTCACCGGCGGCCCACTTCTCGACGCCCTCGACGAACCCGCGGTCCAGCCGGCGGGCGAGCCGGCGGCCGGCGATGTCCTGCGGGTTGGGGCGCGAGCGGTCGCCGGGCAGGTGCTGGTCGCCCTCGACGCCGCGCAGCCGCTCGGCCCAGCGCTCGGCACCCTCGCGGCCCGCCTCGACGTCGCGCAGCTCCCAGCGGGCGACGTCCGACAGCTGGATTTCGGGCTCGGGCAGTTCGCCCTCCCGCAGGGCGCGGGCGACCTCGGCGAGCAGCAGCCCGGCGGCCCAGCCGTCGGCCGCGGCGTGGTGCACGGTGAGCAGCAGCTCGTGCCGGTCCGCGTCGGTCCGCACGGCGAGGGCGCGCAGCAGCCGGCCGCGGGCGAGGTCGAGCGGGCGGGCGGCCTCGGCGCGCAGCGCGTCGTCGACCGCCTCCTCGTCGGCCACCTGCCCGTGCGGGCCGACGAGGTCGAGCAGCGGCACCTCGACCGGGTACGGCGGGCGGACGTCGGCGACGGCGTCGTCCAGCTCGCTCGGGTTCGGGTCGCCGTACAGGGCGGTGCGCAGCGACTCGTGGCGGCGGACGACCTCGCTGAGCGCGCGGCCGAGGGCCTCGCGGTCGAGGGCGCCCTCGGCCCGGATCCGCACCGGCACGTTGTAGAGCGGGCTGCCGGTCTGGACGGCCTCGTGCAGCCACAGTTCGCGCTGGAACTCGGTGGCGCGGGCGGGCAGGTGGGCCTCCCGCTTCGGCGGTTCCACGGAGGCCCGTCCACCGCCGCCGTTGGCGGCCCGGACGGCCAGCGCGGCGACGGTCGGGGCGGCGAAGAACTCGGCGAGCGGCACCCGGGTGCCGAACTCGCGCTCGACCCGGGCCAGCAGGCCGACCGCGAGCAGGGAGTGGCCGCCGAGGTCGAGGAAGACGTCGTGCACCCCGACCTCGGGGACGCCGAGCAGGCCCTGCCAGAGTTCGGCGATCCGGGTCTCGGCGGGGGTACGGGGGGCGACGAACAGCTCCTGCCCGCCCCGGCTGCGGGCGACGGCGGGCAGCGCCTTGCGGTCGGTCTTGCCGTTGGGGGT
>NZ_JZWY01000473.1:0-4609 GCF_000966955.1 Streptomyces sp. NRRL S-495 | reverse complement strand
GAGCGGCAGTTCCGCCAGCACGGCGACGGCCAGCGGCACCATGTAGCCGGGCAGGGCGGCGGCGCAGTGGGCCCGCAGTTCGGCGGGTGCCGGTTCGGCGGCGCCGGGGGAAGGCTGGACGAAGGCGGCCAGGTAGTCGCCGGCCTCGTCGCGCTGGACGACGGCGGCGGCGGCCTCGACCGCGGGGTGGGTGGCGAGCACCGCCTCGATCTCGCCGAGTTCGACCCGGAAACCGCGGACCTTCACCTGGTGGTCGACCCGCCCGTGGTACTCCAGGTCGCCGTCGGGCAGCCGGCGGACCAGGTCCCCGGTGCGGTAGCAGCGCAGGCCGTCGACGTGGACGAAGCGCTCCTCGGTGAGGTCGGGGCGGCCGTGGTAACCGCGGGCCAGGCCCTCGCCGGAGAGGTACAGCTCGCCGATGCCGCCGTCCGGCACGGGTATCCGGTGCTCGTCGAGGACGTGGTCGAGGGTGCCGGCGAGCGGGCGGCCGATGACCGGCTCGCCGGCCCCGTCGCGGGCGACCAGCGACCAGGTGGAGTAGACGGTGTCCTCGGTGGGCCCGTACAGGTTGTAGAGGCGCTCGACACCGGGCTGGGCGTGGACCTTGTCCGCGATGTGGCGGGGCAGCGCCTCGCCGGCCAGGTTGACCACGCGCACGCCGGCGGGCAGTCCGCCGTTGCCATTTCCACCACCGGGCAGGTCGCCGGCGCGCAGCAGCGCTGCCATCGCGCTGGGCACGGTGTTGACCAGGGTGACCTCGTCCCGGGCGGGCAGCTCGGGGAGGGCGAGGACGTTCTCGGCGACCACGATCGTGCCGCCGACGGAGAGCGGGAAGAACAGCTCGTACACCGAGATGTCGAAGCACACGGAGGTGCCGAACAGCACACCGGTGAGGTCGGCGGCGGTGTAGGTGTCGGCGGCCCAGCGGAGCATGGCGTTGACGCCGCGCTGGGTGACCGAGACGCCCTTGGGGCGGCCGGTGGAGCCGGAGGTGTAGAGCACGTAGGCCAGTGCGTCGGTGGCCGCGTCGCCGGTGGTGGGGCGCGCGGCGGCCGGGTCGAGCGGGGCGGCGGGCCCGTCGCCGTCGATGTGCAGGAGGGTGGCGTCCGCACCGTTCAGCAGGTGCTCGTGGGCGCGGTCGGTGAGCACGACGGGGGCCTGCGCGTCGCCGACGACCAGTTCGAGGCGGTCGCGCGGATAGGCCGGATCGAGCGGCACATAGGCCCCGCCGGCCCGTAGCACCGCCAGCAGGCCGACCACCAGGTCGGCCGTTCGTGGCAGGCATACGCCGACCAAGGTCTCGGCCCGGACTCCGGCGGCGGCCAGCCGGCCCGCCACCGCGGCGGTCGCGGCGTCCAGTTCACGGTAGGTCAGCCGGCGTGTGCCGTCGATCACGGCGGTGGCGTCCGGGGTTCGTCTGACCTGCGCGGCCACCAGTTCGGCCAGCGGTGCTGCCGGATCCAGTGGAGTAAGTCCCGTCGAACTCATCGCTTCTCTCCCGAGGGGTGCTGCTGCATCGACTTGTGGTCGGCGAGAAATGGGCGGTGTGCCCTGGGAGATGGTGGGGTAAAGATCTACGAATCACCAGCACATTTCCGTCACTCGTTCGATATGCCGGAAAGATCACCTCTCCCGGCCTGGTCAGCGGTGCCCGAATCTGACGGTTCGTCGGCGATTTCACCCGGATTGGCAACCCCCTTGGCAGCGCCGGTCCGTACCGATAGCGTTTCACCGACGGTTCGTCAGTTGGCGCACACCTGTGTCCTACTGGCACCGCAAGCAGATTTCCGGACTCAATATTGTCCGAGGCCAGTCAAGATCTGGCCGATAGTACGGCCCCGGCGCCCCACCGCGGCACACCCGCCCGGCATGCCCGGACAGCACCCCTCGGAGGCGGCGGACGCGGGCGGACCGGGCGCAGATCTGTGTGCAAACGGTGTGCATTCATGGGGGACCTCGGGGGCTCGACGGACAACTCGACCACCCGGTGCACACCGGGCTCCCCCCACCCTCCGCCACCCGTCGTCCCGGACGCCCGGGACCACGGTCACGTCCCGACCCCAGGCCGGGCGCCGGTCCCCCGCTTCCCCGCGTCCGGGCCTCGCGCCCGGCGGGGAGGGGCCAGAATGGAGCGCATGTCCCGACGTCGTTCCGCGCCCCGTGCCAGCACGCCCGCGCCGCGCCTGCTCCCCTCCTCCCCCTGCCCCTGCGGCCTGCCCGGCAGCTACGCCGAGTGCTGCGGCCGACTGCACCGGGGCCAGGCCGCCGCCACCACCGCCGAGGCGCTGATGCGCTCGCGCTACAGCGCCTTCGCCGCCCGCGACGAGGCCTATCTGCTGCGCACCTGGCACCCGGACACCAGGCCGGAGAGCGTGGACTTCGACCCGGGGCTGCGCTGGGTGCGGCTGGAGGTGCTCTCCACCGGCGAGGGCGGGGCGTTCCACGCCGAGGGCACGGTGGCCTTCCGCGCCCACTACGCGGAGGGGCGGGAGGAGGGCGTCCTCACCGAGCACAGCCGGTTCGTCCGGCACGAGGGCGCCTGGGTGTACCTGGACGCGCTCTCGCTCGACTGAGCCGGGCCGCTCCGCGCGGCACTCGTCGTGTCGGGCGCGGATGTGCGGGTGGGCGCGGATGTGCGGGCGGGCGGCCCCGGAGGACCGCCCGCCCGTGCACCCGAGCGCCCGAGCACGCGTGCACCCGTACAGCCGTACAGCCGTACAGCCGTGCAGCCGTGCAGCCGTGCGCCCGGCTAAAGGTAGTCGTCCAGCCGGGCCAGGGCGAAGCCCTGCGCGGTGACCTCGTCGACCACCTTGCGCAGCAGGTCGGGCATGGTCCCCGGCCACAGGTCGGTGCCGCGGAAGTGGGTCAGGATGATGTCGCCCGGGTGGAGCCGCTGGTCCTCGTAGCGGTACTCCATCCGGTCCGGGAACGCCTCCTCGTTCCACAGCGGCACCGCCTCGATGCCGCAGGAGCCGGCGGCCCGCAGGGTGTCCTCGTTGTACTCGCCGTAGGGCGGCCGGAAGAGCCGGGGGCGGCTGCCGATCTGCCCCTCCAACTGGTCCTGCTGGCGGCAGATCTCGTCGCGCTGGGTCGCGTAGTCGAGGACCTTGAGGTTGCGGTGGTTGATGGTGTGGTTGTTCACCGCGTCGCCCTGCTCGGACAGCCGGCGGAAGTAGCCGTAGTCGGAGCGGGCCAGGTAGTCGGCGACGAAGGTGGACAGCGGGATGCCGAGCTCGGCCGCCATCCGACTGAACTCCGGGTCCTTCTCGGCGCCGTCGTCCACCGTCAGGAAGACGATCGGCTGCTCGGTGGGCACCCGGTAGACCACCGGCGGCAGCCCGTCCGCGAGCTTGACGCCCTGCACGGCGCGCAGCTCGGGCCGGGCCGCCGGGGGCTGCGGGGCCAGCAGCGGCAGCCGGGCCAGGCCCCAGCGCCGGGCGGTCTCCAGCGCCGTGCGGGCGGCCTCGGCCCGACGGGCCACCGCCTCGCCGCTGGTCTCCTCCTCCGCCTCGCCCCGGCCCGCGCCGTCGACGGCACCGCGCCGCCCCCGGCCGAGCCGCCGCACCCCGCGACCGCGGCCACCAGGCACACCGCCGCGACCAGCCCGCCCCGTCCCCGCCCGCGCCGGGACCCAGCCAAACCCCCATTAATGCGATTATCTGATGGTCTGTGCATAACCCCACTGCTCCCCCGCCACGCCGGGCGCCCAATCCACCCGTCACCCACCCGGCCCACCCCGGACCGCAGCCCCGACCTGCGGCTACGGTCCCGCCGATGATCGAAAAGGGTTGGCGCCGGGCGCGGACGGCGCCCGATAATGCGCCCATGACGACGAGCACGCAGCAGCACCACAGCACCAGGGACGCCTGGGCGGTCACGCCCGCCGAGGTCGGATCCGCCGAGTCCCTGGCACTGCTGCGCGAGTACTTCATCGACGTCGCCAACCGCTACTACCGGCTCCACTTCGACCGGGACGGCACGGCCGAGGAGATCGAGACCGGCCTCGCCGACACCCCCAGCGACCACCTCGCCCCGCCCACCGGGGTCTTCCTGCTCGGCCGGTACGCGGGCGAGGCCGACTCCTGCGCCGGCCTGCGGGTGCTCGACGCCACGACCGTCGAGCTGACCCGGGTGTACGTCCGGCCCTCCCGACGCGGCACCGGCGGCGGCACCCGGCTGCTCGCCGCCGTCGAGGAGGCGGCACGGTCCCTCGGCGCCCGGCGGATCGTCCTGGACACCCGGCTCGACCTGGTCGAGGCCCGCGCGCTCTACACCCGGCACGGCTACCGCGAGATCCCCGCCTACGGCGACAGCCCGTACGCCGAGGTCTGGTACGGCAAGGACCTCGTTCCGGAGCAGCGGCCGGGAGGGGCCCGTGCAGACGGTTGAGCTGCTCTGCGACCCGCCGTTCGACCGCGCCGTGCGCACCGTCTGGCAGCGGCTCGCGGACGCGGGCGTGGACAGCCTCGCCGACAACCCCCACCCGGGCCACCGCCCGCATCTCACCCTGGCCACCTGCGCCCGCATGCCCGCCGGCGCCGCCGAGCGGCTCGACGAACTCCTCGCCGAAACCCTGCCGTTGACCGTCCGGCTGACCGGCCTGCTGTCC
>NZ_JZWY01000472.1:0-15832 GCF_000966955.1 Streptomyces sp. NRRL S-495 | reverse complement strand
ACCGGCCTGCTGTCCTTCGCGGCCCGCAGCCGGCGCCGGGTGCTCAGCTGGGCGATCGTCCCCACGGTCGAACTGGTGCAGCTCCACCGGCGCGTCTGGGAGCTCCTGGACGGCGCCGAGGAACCGTCCCCCTACTACGTTCCCGGCCGCTGGTCCCCGCACCTGGGTCTCACCCGCCGCCTCACCCCGGAGGAGGTGTCCCTCGCCCACGCCACCCTCGGCCGCCACCCGGACCTCACCGGCACCTTCACGGCCGCCCGCAGCTTCGACTCCGGGACCCAGCTGACCCGCCCGTTGGGCGCGGTCGACGGCACCCCCGGCTGACCCGGTCCGGGAGCACGGCGGTCCGCGATCACGGCGGTCCGGGAGCAGAAAGCTCCGCGATCAGAGCGCTCCACGATCCGCCTGCTAGGCGTGCGATCCTCCGATCCAGAAGGTCAACGCCTTCCGGCCACCGCCGAGTGACCGCCGCATCGCGTTGACCAGTCGCGTCTGCGCCCGGGCCACCTCCGCACCGGCCGCCAGGAACTCCTCCTCGCCGAGCGGCGCCCTGACCGTGTCGACCTCACGGGCGACGCGGTCCAGGAAACGGTCGACCGCCCGGCCGAAGTGGTCGACCTCGCGCGCGACCTCCACCGGGGCGACCAGGCCGACCCGCGTCAGCACGGCGCTCCACTCGGCCCAGTCGTAGTCCCAGCCGCTCCGGTCGGCGTGGGCGCGCTTGAGCACCATCGTGAACCTGGCGTAGTGGCTCAGGAGTTCCTGGTAGGCGAGCAGTTGCTGGTCCCGCGACCACTGACGGTCCTGGCCCCGTCGGGTCACCAGTCCGCCCACCAGCACGCCCACGGTCGCCGAGGCCGCTCCGGCCGCGGTCGTGATCAGCGATTCCAGCAACGCTCCCCCAACTCCCGCACCCGCCGTTCGATCCGCGACCGGAACATAGCACCGGCGAACACCCGGGCCCCGGTGAATTCCTCCGTTCACGGCCCCGCCCAGGCGGCGGTCTCAGCCGAGGACCGACGCCAGCTCGGCCGCGTCCGGCGGCGTCGCCCCGGGGCGAGTGACCGTCAGGGTGGCGGCGGCCGTGGCGCGGGCGAGGGCGGTGTCGAGGCCCGCGCCGGCGCGGCGGGCGTGCAGGAGGGCGGCGGTGAAGGCGTCGCCCGCGCCCACCGTGTCGGCGACCTCGACCGTGCGGGCGGGCGCCTCGGCGCGGCGGCCGTCGACGGTGAGCGCGAAGGCTCCGGCCGGCCCGCGGGTGACCGCGACGGTGGCCGGACCGAGGCCGAGCCAGTGCCGGGCCACCTCCTCCGGGTCCCGGCCGGGGTAGAGCCAGGCGAGGTCCTCGTCGCTGGCCTTGACCAGGTCGGCGAGCGCCGCGCAGCGCTCCACCCGGCGGACGGCCTCGCCGTGCTCGCCCATCAGCGCGGGCCGCACGTTGGGGTCGTAGCTCACGCCGGCCCGGCCGCGCCACCGTTCGACCAGGGCGAGCACCGCCGCCGCTCCCGGTCCGGTGACGGCGGCGATCGATCCGATGTGCAAGTGCCCCGGCGGGAAGGGCAGTTCGACCGGCGGGAGGGTCCAGCCGATGTCGAAGGTGTACTGCGCCCGCCCCCGCTCGTCCAGCCGCACGACCGCCGACGGGGTGCGCGGGATGTCCGCCGCTCCCGCCGGTGATTCCGCCCCGGATCCGGACAGCAGGGCGACGCCGGCGGACTCCAGGTGCCCGCGGATCAGTCGGCCGTACGGGTCGTCGGCGAGCTGGGTGAGCAGCGCGACGGGCTCGCCCAGCCGGGCCAGCCCGTAGGCGACGTTGGCCGGGCTGCCGCCGGGGTGGACGACGTCGGGAGCGCCGTCGGTGCGGACGACGTCGGCGACGCACTCGCCGATCACCACGAAGTGCGGGCTGGTCACGGGGCTGCTCCTGCCGGTCCGGTGCGCCGGCGGGGGCTGCGGGCGGCCGGCGCGGCTGCCCAGCCTACGAGGTGGCCTGCGGGGCCCGGAGGAGCGGTACGCGCGGCGGGAAGGGGTGCGCGGTGGGAAGGACTGCCCGGCGGGGAAGGGCTGCGCGCGTGCGGAGCGGATGCGGGGGGGGCATCGGCTCCGCACGCGGGCATGAGTACGGCCGCCGGACCTGGCCAGGTTCTCCGACGGCCGTGGCCCCGCCCGTCAGGGGGTGGGGCTCTTCGAAGGTAAGACACCGCGCAGCCGCTCGGCCACCATGGTGGGCCGTCCGGGGGACGGCCGCGTGTCGCCAGGTCCGGGGCCGACGGGCCCGGGGCGGTCCGCGCAGGTCGGAGCGGTGGGGGCGGGGATTGTCGGAGGGCTCTGCTACGGTCCGTGCCCGGAAGATCGCTCACCGGAACGGGCCCGCCCGGGCCGGCGCGCGGGACCGTCCGACACGAGAGAGGTGATCACCTTGTCCTGGCACCGTTCCGTCCTCGCCGCCGCGCTCGCGCTCGCGGCGGTACCGCTCGGTCTGGCCCCGGCGGCCGCGGACAGCCCGGGCGCGGGTCCGCCGGGGACGGGGGACCCGGTCTTCCCCGCGCTCGGCACCACCGCCTACGACGCCCACTCCTACGACCTCGCGTTCACCTACCGCCCCACGACCAGGACGGTCGACGCCACCATGGCGATGACCGCCCGCGCCCGCACCGCGCTGCCGAGCCTGGAACTGGACGCGCTCGGCCTGGACGTGCACGCCGTCCGGGTCGACGGGCGCCCGGCCGGCTTCCGGACGCACGACGAGAAGCTGACCGTGGTCCCGGCGCGGCCGGTCCGGGCCGGGGCCCCGCTGCGGGTCGAGGTCGAGTACACCGCCGACCCGAGGGCCGCGCTGCCGCACACGGGCTGGGTGGTGACGCCGGACGGCTTCGCGGTGGCCGGCCAGCCGGACGGCGCGCACACCGTGTTCCCGTGCAACGACCGGCCGGGCGACAAGGCCCGCTTCACCGTCGCCGTCACCGCACCGGACGAGCTGTACGGGGAGCTGCTCCAGGCCTCGGTGGGCCGCTACACGGTCCGTGAGCGCCAGGGCCCCGACGGGCTGCCGCTGCGCGACGTCGTGCCCACCGCACGGGCGGCCGACCTGGAGCCCGCCCTCGCCCTGACCCCCGGCCAGCTGGGCTGGGCCGAGCAGCACCTCGGACCGTTCCCGTTCGAGACGTACGGGCTGCTGCCCGCCGACACCGACGACCCGGCGGCGTTCGACTTCACCGGGCTGGAGACGCAGACGCTCACGCTCTACAAGCCGAACTTCCTGCGCCAGCCGGAGCGGCAGATCGGCTCGCACATGATGCACGAGCTGGTCCACTCGTGGTTCGGGAACAGCGTCACCCCGGGCACCTGGGCCGATCTCTGGCTGAACGAGGGCCACGCCGACTTCTACGGTCTGATGTACCGCTACGAGCGCGGCTGGCCGGACTCCGGCGGCTTCACCACCCTCGCCGACCGGATGCGGAGCGTCTACGCCCAGGGCGACCAGTGGCGCCACGACTCCGGGCCGGTGGCCGCGCCGACCGCCGCGACGCTGTTCGACAGCCAGCGGTACACCGGCGGCGCGCTGGTGCTGTTCGCGCTGCGGGAGCGGGTCGGGCCCGAGGTGTTCGACCGGATCGAGCAGGTCTTCCTGCGGCGGCACCGGAGCAGCACCGCCACCACCGCGGACTTCCTGCGCACGGCGGACGAGGTCTCCGGGCAGTCGCTCGGCGGCTTCCTGCGCGACTGGCTCTACGGCGAGCGGACCCCGCCCATGCCGGGGCACCCCGACTGGACGGTGGATCCGGTCGATCCGGGTGCGGCACGGCGGACGGGAGGTGTGCCGAAGGGCTCGGGGACGCTCTGACGGCGGCCGGCCGCGCCGACGGGCCGGGACGGCGGGAAGCGGGCCGGGGACGGGCGGAGAGCGGGCGGGAGACGGTCGGAGGGCGGACCGGCGCAGGGCCGGGCCGGAGCCGGGACTCACCCGGGCGCGCCCGGCCGGTGCGCCCGGGCGCCCTTCGCGCGCCCTTGGCGGCGACCGGTGACGAGCGGATCGTGGTGACCACGGCCCGCTCGCCGCCCGGCCGAGTCCCGGCCGGCTCGCGGGCCGTCCAGCGTTCGCGCCCGCCCCGGGCCGCCGCCTTCTGCCGCCCCGTGCCCGCCCCCGTGCCGGGCCGGTACGGCCGTCGCGGGCCGCCCCGGCCGACCCCGCCGTGGGTGCCGACCTGGCCACCCGCGAAAATAGCCCGGTCGGACAGGCAACCCGGCGCCGACCCCAGCGCGTTCAGCAGCCGTGAGAACGAGAGCGAGGACCCGGCGGCCACGGCCGACCGGCAGGACCGCCGCCACCGACCTGGCGGCGCGGATGACGGATACGGTGGCGGGAGCGGCATGGCGGGGGCGTCGGGATGAGCGAAGCGAGACCGGACTTCGAGGAGTTCGTCGCCGCGCGCAGCCCTCGGCTGCTCCGGATGGCATGGCTGCTGACCGGCGACCCGTACCTGGCCGAGGACCTGCTCCAGACGGCTCTGGCCAAGGTCTGGCCGCGCTGGGAGCAGGTCTCGATCGACCGGCCCGAGGCGTACGTCCGCCGGGTACTGGTGAACTCGCACGTCTCCTGGTGGCGCCGCCGCTGGCAGGGCGAGCTGCCGCACGACCGGCTGCCGGAGCCGCCGACGGTCGCCGACCCGTTCGACTCGGTGGTGACCGGCCAGGTGGTCGCCGCCGCGGTGCGGGCGCTCCCGGCCCGGCAGCGGGCCGTGGTGGTGCTGAGGTTCTTCGAGGACCTCAGCGTGGAGGACACCGCCGAGGCGCTGGGCTGCACCACGGGCACCGTCAAGAGCCAGACACACCGCGCCCTGCAGGCGCTGCGCGGCAAGCTTCCGGCCAGGGAGCTGCTGCTGGACGGGGGTCGTCGTGACGGAGCATGACTTCGCCGCGTGGGAACGCGAGGCGGCCCTCGACCGCGAGACGGCCCTGGACCGGGCGGTGGCCGACGACCACGAGGTGGCGGACGAGCTGCGGGTGCTGCTCCAGCTGGCCGCGCCCCACCTGTCGGCGCCCGCGGACCGGATGGAACGGGTGCTGGCGCGGGCTGCCCTGGCCCGGCGGCGCCGACGGCGGGCGGCTCTCGCGGCCGGACTCGCGGTCGGCCTGACCGCGGCCGTGCTGGCCGCCGCACCGGCGCTCGCGCCCGGCCCGACGGGCACCGTGCTCGGCCCCGCCGCCTCGGGACCGGCCCTCGGCGCGATCCCGCCCGCCGATGCGTCGACCGGTGCGCCCGCCGGCTCCCCCGAGGCCTCGGCGAGCGCCTCCCCCGGCCCGGGTTCGAGCGCCCCGAGGAGCCCCTCGCCGGCCGACTCCCCGAGCGTGGGGGCCGACGGCGGCGCGACCGAGGACCCGACGGGCGACGCCGCCGGTCCGCTCCGGCCGACCCGGTTCACCCCGCTGGACGGGGTGATCCTTGATCTGCCGAACACCTGGTTCGACCTCACCCTCCTCGCCACGGCCGGACGGCCGGAGTCCGTCGGTTACATCGCCTCCCAGCCACTGGCCCGGGAGCCCGGCTGCCAGATCCGCAACGGCGCGCAGCCGCCCGTGTGTCTCGCCGCGGGGGGGCTGCTCGACAACTCGGCGATCGTCTCGGTCCGGGTGGTCCGGGACGAGAAGCTGGCCACCGAGGCCGCGAGCCGGTCGGTGCTGCTCCGGGACGCCGAGGTCGACAAGGACTGCGCGACCCACGGCGGCACCCGGCAGCTCGTCGCGCAGCAGGTGGTCATCCCGAACGGGCAGCCGGAGGTCGTGGAGCTGTCGGCCTGCCTGCGGCGCCCGTCGCAGGAGACCCTGAGCACGGTGTACCGGCTCACCGCCTCGGTGCGCCTGTTCGGGGCGGCGACGAACAGCCCGATCACCTCGACGGGCTGACGGTCTCCCGTAACCCGGGTGGCGGAGCCTCGTTGGACGGGGCATGAAGAAGCGCAGCATGCTGGCCGTCGCCTCGCTCGCCGTCGGCGTCGTGGCCTCCCTGACCGCTCCCGCCGCCCATGCCGCCGCCCTCGGCGGCCAGGGTGATCTGACCGGGCCGCTCCAGGGCGGGCCCCTCGCCTCGGCCCCGGACATGCTGCCGGGGCAGGTCGGCGACGCCGGCGGTGTGGTCGGCCAGGCTACCGGCCATGTCACGGGCGAGGCCCCCGGGCTGGTCGGCCTCCCGTCCTGACGGAGCACCCGGCACGGTTCGGCCGCCCACCCGGGCGCAGCGTTGGTACACCCGCCCGCCGGTAGGCCCGATCCACTGCTGGGCCCGGTCCGCCGGGCGGGCGGTGCGCCGCCCGTCAGCCGAGCGGGGCGCCCAGGTCCTGGGTCCAGTAGAGCCCGGCCGGGCCGGTGGTCACACCGATGCCGACGTCCTTGAACGCGCAGTCCAGCATGTTGGACTGGTGGATGCCGCCGTCCATCCAGCGGGAGAAGACCACCGCCGGGGCGCTCGGGCCGCGGTCGAGGTTCTCGCCCCACTGCGACCAGCGGTAGCCGGCCGCGTTGAGCCGGGCGTCCGCCCGGGTGCCGTCGGGGGCGAGGTGGTCGAAGAAGTTCCGGGCGACCATGTCCTCGGAGTGCTTCTGGGCGGCCGCGTGCAGTTTGGGGTCGATCCGCAACGGGCCGCAGCCGCGTCGGCCCCGCTCCGCGTTGACCAGGTCGACCAGCTGTCGCTCCAGGCTCGGCGGGGTCGTGGTCGGCCGGGCGGCGGCCGGGGTCGCGGTCGGGGTCACCGCCGCCGAGGCGCTCGGCACGGGCGGCACCTCGACCGGGGCGACCGTGGGCGACCGTGACCGGAGCGGGCGGCGTGGTCTCCGGCGTCGGCGTGACGGCTGTCTCGACCGGCGGCACCGGGGCGTCCGGGGCACTGGCCGGGGTGGTCGGTTCCGGCGCGGGCGCGGTCGGCTGCGTGGGCTGGGGCCAGACCATCGCGAGCGTCGCCGCCGCGAGCACCACCGCCGTCCCGCCCGCCAGCACGCTCTTGCGGCGGGCCAGGTCCGTCCAACCGCCCGGTCCGCCGGCCGGGTCGGTGGGCGGAGTACCGGCACCGCTGGGCGGAGTCCCGCCGGTACCGGCCCCGGTGGATCCTCCGGCCGCGCCACCGTCGCCCGGGACCGCGCCGGATCCGGCGCCCGGAGTCCCGGCCGTGGCTCCGGCGGCCTGGAACGCGAGCCCGCTCGGCGCGTCCATCGGTACCGGCACCAGCGCCAGCCCGGCCAGCAGCCCCTCCGCCGGGAACAGGTCGCGCCCCAGGCCGTCGCAGGCCTGGCAGCCGCGGATGTGCCGGGCTATGCGCTTGCGCCAGACCGAGTTCGGCGTGCCGTCCCACCCCGTCATCACCTCGGCGAGCTCCGGGCAGCGGGGATAGGCGGTGAGCGCCCGGACCACCACGCGGCCGGCCTCCAGCTGCTTCTTCATCCGCTGGACACGGACGGCGGTGTGCTGCGGCGTCAGGTCGAGTGCCTCGGCGAGTTCGGCGCGGGTGAGTTCGCCGGAGGCCTCCAGCCACCAGAGGGCGAGCAGTTCCTTGTCGTCCGGGTCCAGCCAGCGGGTGGCCTCGGCGACCTCCCGGCGCTGGCCGGAGAGACCGAGCCGGAGGATGGTCAGGTCGGTGAAGTCCGCGCGCGGGTCGGCCAGCTCCCAGCTCTCGTCCAGGCCGCCGACGGCCGCCTGCTGCTGGCCGGTCGACCGGCTGCGGACCTGGTTCATGGTGATCGCGACCAGCCAGGACCGGAACGCCCCCGGGTCGCGCAGCCCCTCCAGGCCGTCGAGGGCCCGGATCATGGTCTCCTGCGCGATGTCGTCCACGTCGGCGTGGCCGTTCAACGCCCGGCCGGCGACGTTGTAGACCAACGGGAACCAGGCCGCGACCAGCGCCTCGCGCGCCTGCGGGTCGCCCGCCTGGGCCGCGCGCACGAGGGTCGTCCCGGCCCTGCTCTGCACGTCAACGTTCATGGGTCCGCACTCCGTCCGGCTGTCGTCCGTCCGCCACTGCCTCCTCGGAGACCGCTGGGGAGTGCTCAGATAACAACAATTTGCGCGGATTCGGAAAATCGGCCGACGGCGAGGCCACCGGCCGGGCCCGTGCGGGCCCGAACGGTGGTTCCTCGGGGCGGTGCGGCGGGTCCTCAGGACGGCGAGGCGAAGACCTGGGTCCACCAGGGCCCGCCCGAACCGGTCCGGACGCCGACGCCGATCTGCTTGAAGGAGCAGTTGAGGATGTTGGCGCGGTGGCCGGGGCTGTTCATCCACGACTCCATCACCGCCGCCGGGTCCTTCTGCCCGCGCGCGATGTTCTCGCCCCAGCTGCTCCAGCGGTAGCCGGCCGCCTCGATGCGGTGGTCCGCGTGGTAGCCCTCGGGGCTGGCGTGGTCGAAGAAGCTGCGATCGGCCATGTCGTCGCTGTGGACCTGGGCGGCGGTGGTGAGCTTGGGGTCCACCGTGAGCGGCCCGCAGCCGGCCTGCGAGCGCTGGACGTTGACCAGGTCCGCCACCTGCTGGGCGAAGGAGCTGTTCGACGAACCGCCCGGCGCGGTGGTGGCGGTCGGACGCGGGGCGGTCGGCGAGGGCTTGGCCGTGCTCGGGGCCGTCGTGGGGGCGGTGCTGGGGGCGGCGGTCGGCTTCCCCGGATCGGGAGCACCCGCCGTGCCGCCGGGGGTGGTCNCTTGCCAGCCCGCTCAGAGATGTGTATAAGAGACAGGTGCTCGGGCTCGCGGTCGGGTTGCGCGGCGTGCCGGACGCGGTGGCCGGGGCCGTGGAGGCGGTGTGCCCCGGAGTAGTGGCCGAGGCGGAGGGCGTCGCCGGGGCGGTGCTGGGGGGAGGGGTGGCCGTGGCCGCGCGGGCCTGGTCGGTCGGGGCCGGGTCCTGGACCGGCGCGCCCGCGCCGGGCACCTGGATGCCGTTCACGTCCCCGGCCTCGGCGGCGACCAGCGGCTCGTACGCCACCGCCTGCGAGCCGTTGTCGCTGCCCTCCTCGCCCCGGAACACCGCGTACCCGGCGCCGGTCAGGGCGGCGATCACGCTCGTGCCGGCGACGGCCGCGGCCACGGCCATCATCGGTACCGTCCCGCCCCGGCGGCGGCGCCAGCCGTGGCCGCGCCGCCGTTCGGCGGCACGCCGCGCGGAGCGCCCCTCGGCACCCGCGGGGTGCCCGGTCGCGGGGAGGATGGTGGTGCGGTCTTCGCTGTTCACCTGCGCACGCTTCCTGTGTTCTGGTCCGTCGGATCGGTCGGACGAGTGCCGACACCTGGGAGACCACGGAGCGGTGGGCGGATAACGGAAAAGTGCGAACTGATTTCCGAACGAACCGGCGGGGCGGCGGTTGGCCATGATGCCGCATCCACGGCCGGGCCTCCGGAACGCCGATCGGGGGCGGAACCGGTCGATTCCACCCCCGAGAGCGTGTCCGCCGGGACGGTCAGGCTTCGGCCGGGGGCATGTCGTAGGTGACGAACATGGTCCGGGTGGCGACCTGGTCGTACTTGCTGCGGGCCCGGTGGTTGTCGTCGGCGGTGATCCAGCGGACGGTGTTCCAGCCGCGCTCGGCGGCGATGGCGCGCAGCCGGGCGAGGAGGAGGTCGACCGCTCCGGTGCCGCGCGCGGCCGGGGCCACGAACAGGTCGTCGAGGAAGCCGGCCACCGCTCCGTGCAGCGGACGGACGAACGGCCGGTAGTGCGCCAGCCCGACCGGGGTGCCGTCGGTGTCGCGCACCAGCAGGCCGTCCAGCTCGTGCGCCGGGTCGGTGAGCCAGGACCAGACCAGCTCGGCCTTCTCCTCCGGCATGGGCACCCCGTAGAAGTCGCAGTAGCCCCGGAACAGCTCCCGCCAGGCGGCGAAGTCCGCGCCCGTGGGCGCGTCCACGGTCCAACCCCCGGCGGTCCGGTGCCCGGCGGTCGGGTGTTCGGCGGTCGGGTGTTCGGCGGTCGGCGTGGTGCTGATCGGCGTGGTGCTGGTCGGCGGCATGGGGCGCTCCTCGTTGGCGGTCCGGCGCGCGGCCGGTTCCGTGCGTGCACAGGCGGATGCCGGACAGCATGACGTTCCGTCGGATCCGCGCCGATCGACAGCACGGCCAAGTACGAGTGCGGGTCCGCTCCGCTTCGGAGTGGCAGTCGCCCCGGATCCCCGGCCCGGCCTCCCCGCCGCGCGCGGTCGGCCCGCATCACCGATCCTGGACGCCCGCCCGCACCCCGTTCCCCCGTTCGTGCCGCGCCCGCCGAGGAGGCCCCCAATGCTGCTCCACCGCCTGGCCCTCACCTCGCGCGCCGTGGCCGCCGAGCCCGGCCGCCGGGCCAAGACCGAACTGCTGGCCGACTGCCTGCGCGAGCTGGGCCCCGACGAGGCGCCCTCGGCCGTCGCCCTGCTCTCGGGCGAGTCGCAGCGGCTGCGCACCGGCCTCGGCCCGGCCGCCCTGCGCGAGCTGCCGCCGCCCGCCGCCGACCCGGTGCTGGGGGTGCGCGAGACGGAGCGGGTCCTGGAGGCCATCGCGGCCGTGCACGGGACGGGCGCCCGGGCCGAGCGGCACCGACTGTTGGCCGGGCTGTTCGAGCGCGCCACCGAGGTCGAGCAGTCCTTCCTGCGCGCCGTCCTGGTCGGCGACCTCCGCCAGGGGGCCCTGGACGCGGTGGTCGCCGACGCCGTCGCCCGGGCCGCCGGGGTGACGGCGGCGACGGTGCGGCGGGCGCTGATGTTCCGTGGTTCGGCGCGGGCGGTCGCCGAGGCCGCGCTGACCGGCGGGGAACCCGCGCTGGCCGCCTTCCGGCTGGAGGTGGGCCGACCGGTGCGGCCGATGCTGGCGGCCTCGGCGCCGGACGTCGGCGCGGCGCTGGAGCACCTCCCCGGACCGGCGGCGCTGGAGTGGAAGCTGGACGGGATCCGGGTGCAGGTGCACCGGGACGGCACGGACGTCGGGGTCTTCACCCGGTCCCTGGACGACATCACCGCCCGGGTGCCCGAGGTGGTGGAGGCCGCACTGGCGCTCCCGGTGCGGTCGGCGGTCCTGGACGGCGAGGCGATCGCCCTCGGCCCGGACGGCCGCCCGCGCCCCTTCCAGGAGACCGCCGCCCGCACCGCGGCCCGCCGGGACCCGGAGCGGCTGCGCGCCGAGGTCCCGCTCAGCCCGCACTTCTTCGACCTGCTGCACCGGGACGGCGAGGACCTCGTGGACAGGCCCGCCCGGGAGCGCTGGGCCGCGCTGGCCGGGGCCGTCCCGGCCGGACTGCGGGTGGCCCGCACCGAGACCGGCGACCGGGAGGAGGCCCTCGCGTTCTTCCGCGCCACCCTGGCGCGCGGCCACGAAGGGGTCCTGGTGAAGGACCCGGCGGCGGGCTACCGGGCCGGCCGGCGCGGCGCGGGCTGGATCAAGGTCAAGCCCCGGCACACCCTGGACCTGGTGGTGCTGGCCGCCGAGTGGGGCAGCGGCCGGCGGCAGGGCTTCCTCAGCAATCTGCACCTGGGGGCGCGGGCCGGCGGCGAGCCGGGCCTCGGCCCGTGGGTGATGCTCGGCAAGACCTTCAAGGGCCTGACCGACGAGACCCTCGCCCGGCAGACCGAGGCCCTGCTCGCCCGCGAGGTCGAGCGGGACGCCTGGACGGTGCGGGTGCGGCCGGAGCTGGTCGTGGAGATCGCCTTCGACGGGGTCCAGCGCAGCCCGCGCTATCCGGCCGGGCTGGCGCTGCGGTTCGCCCGGGTGGTGCGCTACCGGCCCGACAAGAGCGCGGCCGAGGCCGACACCGTCGCGACCGTCCGGGAGATCGCGGCGGCAGAGGGGATCGCGGTCGCCGAGGGATCCGCCGACGGGGACGCCGCGGGGGACACCGGACCGGTACAACCCGTCTGACGCACGATCAAACTTCTTCTTCCTCACACTCGTTCACGAGCAGAGGCAAATCGGCCATTCTGCGCGAGGCGGCCACGCTCTCTTCGTGTGCGACGGGAGTCGGGGTTAGTTTGACGACGACAGCGGGGGCGGCACGGCCCGGAGGATCCGGTGCCACACCAGGGAGGGATGTCCGCGATGCACGTGAACGTCGAACGGGACCGCTGCTGCAGCTCCGGCCAGTGCGTCATGACCGTGCCGGAGATCTTCGAACAGGACGACCAGGACGGCCTGGTGCGAGTCCTCCTGAGCGCCGTACCCGCGCCACGGTTCGCCGATGTGCGCCTCGCCGCCGAGCTGTGCCCCGGCGGCGCGATCACCGTCACCGAGGACGACGGGGCCGGCACCGCCGCCTAGCGATCGCTCGACAACCGCTCGACGACCGCTCGGCGAGCCCGACGACGGACGCCCCCGGCGGCCACCGTCGGGCGCGGCCCGCCCGCCGTCTCCCACCGCCTGCCACAGGCCCACCTGTCACGCGAGGAGACCACCTTGAGCACACCCACCGCTCCCGTCACCCTGATCCCGGCCCGGCACGACACGGCCTGCCCGTTCGCGCCGCCGCCCGCCTACACCGAGGCCGCGAGCACCGGGCCGGTCAGCCGCGCGGAACTCCCGGACGGCTCCCGCTGCTGGCTGGTGACCGGCTACCAGGAGGTCCGCACGGTGCTCTCGGACCGCCGGTTCAGCGCCGACGCCCGCCGGCCCGCGTTCCCCTTCCTCACCGAGGGGCGGCGTGAACTCGTCGCCGCCAACCCCTCCTTCCTCCGCCTCGACGACCCCGAGCACGCCCGGCTGCGCCGCATGGTCACCGGGGACTTCCTGGTCAAGCGGGTGGAGGAGATGCGCCCCGGCATCCAGCAGATCGTGGACGAGGCGCTGGACCGGATGATCGCCCGGGGCGGCCCGGACGGGCCCGCCGACCTGGTCGCCGACTTCGCCCTGCCGGTGCCCTCCCTCGTCATCTGCCTGCTGCTGGGCGTCCCCTACGAGGACCGCGAGGAGTTCCAGGCGAACAGCCGGCTGTTGCTCACCACCGAGGCCGACGACCGGGACGTGGCCCGGGCGCAGGACGAGCTGCTGGACTACCTGGGCCGGCTCGCCGAACGCAAGCGGACCGAGCCCGGGGACGACATCCTCAGCCGGCTGGTGACCCGCGAGGACCTCACCCTGCGCGAGATCGCCTCGACCGGGGTGCTGCTGCTGGTCGCCGGACACGAGACCACCGCCAACATGATCGGGCTCTCCACCGCCCTGCTGCTGCGCCACCCGGAGCAGGTGGCCCGGCTGGCCGATCCGGCGGCGGTGCCCGGCGCGGTGGAGGAGCTGCTGCGGCTGCTCACCATCGTGCACACCGGTGTCCCCCGGCTGGCGGTGGAGGACGTCGAGCTCGGCGGCACGCTGATCCGGGCGGGGGACGGCGTGATGGCGATGCTGTCGACCGCCAACCGCGACGACGGGCTCTTCGGCACCGAGGGCCACCTGGGCGTGGACGAGGTCGACCTCGACCGCGAGGCCCGCCGGCACGTCTCCTTCGGCTTCGGGGTGCACCAGTGCCTGGGCCAGCCGCTGGCCCGGGCGGAACTGCAGATCGCGCTGGCCACGCTGTTCCGGCGGCTGCCGGGGCTGCGGCTCGCGGTGCCGGAGGAGGAGCTGGAGTTCCGCACCGAGGCGCTGATCTACGGGCTGGGCGCGCTGCCGGTCCGGTGGTGACCGGTCGGGTGCTGACCGGTCGGATGGTGACCGGTCGGGTGCTGACCGGTCGGATGGTGACCGGTCGGGTGCTGACCGGTCGGATGGTGACCGGTCGGGTGCTGACCGGTCGGATGGTGACCGGTCGGATGGTGACCCGCCGGATGGTGACCGAGGTCGGCCCGACCGGACCCGGCCGGTGACCGGCGACGGGCCGCCGCTCGGGTCCGGTTGGCCCTCGCCGGGGCGCGGAGGCAGGCTTGAGGTGCGGAACAGAGCACCGGCCCGGCGGCCGCCCGCCACCACGGCGTAGCGCGGCGGGCCCGGACGCCCCGGCCGGCCGAGGAGACGGAGCCCGCGATGACCGACATGAGCGCACGCTCCGAGGTGAGCGTCGACCAGGACGAGGACGTCCGCGCGGCCGACCCCGAGGAGGGCATCACCTCGATGCAGAACCTGCACGCGCAGGACACCTCCCAGGCGGAGGGCGAGCCGGAGGATGAACGGGGGGCGATCGGCTGATCCGTCCGGACCGACAGGTTTGCGAAGAGCCGCCGACGAGTAACCGAGACGTTGCCACGAGGCCGCCCGATCTGCGGGCGGCCTCCGCGACCGCCGGTACTGCCGCCCGTACGGCGGTGGACCGGCCGGAGAGGATGGGCGCATGACCGAACAGCAGCAGGACACGGCGGCCGGGCGGTCGGCGGGGCCGGTGGAGCCGCCGGTCGACCCCCGGGCCTCCTGGGCCACCTGGACCACCCAGTCGATCATCAGCGGACCGGGCGGGGTGACCACCGTCGAGGTCGGCCCGATCTCGGGCGACCTCACCGTGCACACCACCTGGGTGGACGGCGAGGCGCGGCTCACCGTCCAGTACACCGGCGCGCTGGACTGGTACTCGGTGGCCGGCAGCCCGGTTCCGGCGGCCGACGAGACCACCGCACGGGCCGTCCACCAGGCGATGGTGAACGCCGTCAAGACCGGGAAGGGCTCCCGCGCCCCGGCGGCCCCGACCGACTGACCCGGCACCGACCCTCGGCACGGAGCGGCCGGCCCCGGGCGGGGCCGGCCGCTCCGTGCCACGGGCGGGCCACGACGTGGGCGTGCGGTGTCACGGGCACGTGGGCGTGCGGTGTCACGGGCGCTCGTCCGGCTCCGCCCCGGTGCCCTTCCCGAGCCCCTTCTTGCCCAGTCCCTTCACCAGCCCCTTGCCGAGGCCCTTCGAGAGCCCCTTGCCCGCCTCCTTCTCCGGACGCGGGGCCGGCGCGGCGGCCGCCCAGTACCCGGGGTCGACCGGGCGGCGCCCGCGCAGGTCCGCGCGGACCTCGCGCGCGACCTTGCGGGTGTCCCGCAGATTGACCGTGGCCCCGATGCCCGCGCCGACCAGCAGCGGGGTCAGCGAGGGCAGCCGGCGCAGCGAACTGCGGGTGAGCCGGCGGCGGACCTGCTGGCGGACCTCGCTGCCGAGGGCCATCGCCGCCAGCCCGGCCGGTTTGGCGAGCAGCGAGCCGTCGATGCCGCGCCGGTTGGCCCAGGCCATGACGTAGGCGGTGGCCTTCTCGGTGGCCGTCCCCTGGGCGGGGTGGCCGTAGACCTGGTGCAGCTCGGCGATCAGTTTGACCTCGACGGCCGCCACGGCGAGCGTCTCGGCGGCGATCTCCACCGCCATCGCGGGCGGTACCGGGAGCATCGCGGCGGCGCCCACACCGGCGCCGAGCGCGCTGGAGGCCCGGCCCGCGCCGGTGACCAGCAGGTCGGCGAGCTGCTCCGGGTCGGTGGCGCCGGGGTGCTGCGCACGCAGGGTGGCGAGGTCTCGGACGGGGATGCGCGGCGCGGCCTGGAGCAGTTGGTCGGCCAGCGCGCGGCCGCCGAACGCGGCGCCCTTGGCCGCCGTCCGGCTGCCGCTGCCGAGTCGGCGGGAGATGTCGGAGACCAGCTGGGCGCCGCGCCGACGGCCGCGCTCGACGCCCGCCCGGTATTCGGCGAGTTCCCCGGCCTCGCCCTCGGGGGGCGCGCCGGGAGCTCCCGGTTCGAGTTCCTCGACCAGGCCGGCCAGCTCGTCGGCGACGCGGTCTGCGGTGGGCTCGGGCTGCCCGGAGCGCCCCGGTTTCCTGAAGATTGCCATGCTGTGGCCGTACCCGGCCCGGCGCGGCGGTACGCGCCGGGGGTGTCCCGGTCCTGCGACGGGAGGGCCACGGCTTCGTCCCTACGGCGTATCGGCGGCGCCCTGGCCGACCGGCCCGGCAGGTCCGGCC
>NZ_JZWY01000471.1:0-308 GCF_000966955.1 Streptomyces sp. NRRL S-495 | reverse complement strand
TCCGGCCGCCGCGCCCGTCAGTCGGTGATCTCGACTCCCCGCCAGAACGCCACCCGGCCGCGGATGTGCTCCGCCGCGGGCTCGGGTGCGGCGTAGAACCAGGCCGCGTCCGGGTTGGTGCGGCCGTCGACGTCGAGCGAGTAGTACTCGGCGGTGCCCTTCCAGCCGCAGACGGTGGTGGTGTCGGACGGGCGCAGGTACTCCGGGCGGACGGAGTCGGCCGGAAAGTAGTGGTTTCCCTCGACGACGACGGTGTCCTCGCTCTCGGCGACGACCGTGCCCTGCCAGCGTGCTGTGGTCATGACGGG